>JANXYD010000138.1 GCA_025350265.1 Hyphomicrobiaceae bacterium
GGTGATCTCGGCTCCGCGCAGCCGTTTGACGACCAGGCCCGCCTCGAGGGCGACGGTGCGCTCGCGACGTATGGTTTTGCGTTTGCGCGACGACAGCGCCGCCAGAAAGTCGTCGAACGAGGCATAATTGGCGTTGTGCCAGTGGAATTGCTGGTCGGTGCGTTGCAGGAAGTCCGGGTTCGGACCGCCGCCGAGAGCCTCCCAGGCCGGCCGATCGACATAGGTTGCGTGCACCGAGGAGACGCCGAGTTTGCGCGCGATTTCGATGACGGCCGTGGCCAGCAAGCGGCTGGTGGCAGCCGCGTTCTCGCCGTTGCCGACGAGGAAACGTGGCCCGGGCACGGGGGTGAACGGCACCGCTATCTGCAACTTGGGATAATAGCTGCCGCCGGCACGCTCGTAGGCATCGGCCCAGCCATGATCAAAAATATACTCGCCCTGGCTGTGGGACTTCAGATAGGCCGGAGCCGCACCAATCAGTTTTGCACCTTGCGACAACAGCACATGGCGTGGAGCCCAGCCGCTGCGAGCGCCGACCGTGCCCGCGTCTTCCAGTGCCTTCACAAACGCATGCGCGACGAACGGGTTGGATGTCTCCGGCTGCGGATTGGCGAGCGCGTCCCAGTCGGCCGCCGAAATGTCGGCCATCGATGTGACGATGGCCGCCGATAGGGCCGCTGTCTGGCCGGCCGGTTGGGTTTGCAATGGCGGAGGAGTGGGGTCGCGGGTGCTGATGGGTAATCTCGGAGGGTTGCCTACAGATCGACACGCATTCACCGAGTTTAAATCGCGAGCACGCGCCTGTCAGCAGCAATCCTGCACGATCGCGTTGCAAATCGACGCACAACCTCTCGCACACCGCTGCGAAAATTTGCTATGAGAAGACAGCGTCCGTTCGTTGGGCGGCGCGCGCTGCACAGACTGAGGGAGAGACTGCGATGGGACGGATCAAGGCGCACGCGGTCGCGGCCGGCGTGATAGTGGTGTTGAGTTTAGGCGGCGCGGGCACGCTCGGTGCCAAGGAGCCCGAAGGCGTCGTCATACGCAACAAATCGGTATTTCGCTATGCGGTTTCGGCCGACACCATCGAACAGCAATCCAACGTGCAATACGATGAAATGACCCGTCAGGCGGCGACCAAGCACGCGCTGCTGCCACCCGACAATGTCCAGACGCAGCGCATGCGTGCGATCGCCAATCGACTGCTGCCGCACGCCGCCAAGTTCAACGAGCGCGCCAAGGACTGGAAGTGGGAGATCAACGTTCTCGACAGCCCCCAGATCAATGCGTTCTGCATGCCCGGCGGCAAGATCGCGGTGTTCACCGGCATTCTCAACAAGCTGCAGCTGACCGACGACGAGGCGGCGCTGGTGATGGGCCACGAAATTGGCCACGCGCTTTATGAGCATGCGCGCGCGCGCGCCGGCAAGCAAATGGCGCTCGGTGCAACGCGGGCGGTGGCCGGCCTGATCTTTGGGCAGTTGGGCGATCTGGTGGGCGCGGGGGCGGGATCGCTGGCAACGCTGAAATTCAGCCGCGGCGACGAAACGCAGGCCGATCTGATCGGGCTCGAGTTGGCGGCGCGGGCGGGGTACGATCCGCGCGCCGGTATCACGCTGTGGCAGAAAATGAGCAAGGCGTCGCAAGGCGCACCGCCGCAGTGGATGTCGACGCATCCGTCCGGCGAGACGCGTATCCAGACCATCAAGCAGCATATCCCGGAAGTGCTGGCGCTTTACGAGAAGGCGAAGCTGGAACAGAAGTGAGGCGCGTGCATCACTTGAACCAGCCGCGCTCGTGGCTAAGAATACGCCCGGCGATGCGATCGCCGGGCGTTTTTGTTTCAAGCCAACGCAGTCTTACTTCTTGGCGGGTGGCGGTGTAGCTGGCGCCGCTGGTGCAGCCGGCGCTGCGGCGGGTGGCGCGGTTGCGGCGGCTTTTTCGGCTTCGACGGCTTTCTTGATCTCCGCATCGACATACTCGACCTTGGCCGCGTTGCGCAGATCCTGGCCGACCGTCTGTGCTTTCTTTTGCAGCAAGGTGTTGACGATGCGCTCCTTCAAGCCGTCGAATGGCGGCGGTTGACGCATGCGCTTATCTTCGAGCTTGATGATGTGATAGCCGAAGTTGGATTTGATCGGGGCTGAGATCTTGCCCTTTTCAAGTGCAAAGGCCGCCGCCTCAAATTCCGGTACCATTTGTCCTTTGCCGAAATAGCCGAGTTCGCCGCCGTTGTCCTTGGAGCCGGGGTCTTCTGAATTTTCCTTGGCAAGTGCTGCAAAATCGCCGCCCTTCGCAAGCTTGTCGGCGATCTCCTTGGCTTTGGCTTCGTCCTTGACGAGAATGTGGCGGGCGCTCACTTCCTCCTCCGGTTTGAGCGCTTTGACCTGCTCGTCGTAGAATTTCTTTGCGTCCTCGTCCTTGACCGAAGCCTTGATGGTTTTCTCGAAGTAGAGATCGCGCAAGGCGCGGCGGCGCCAATAGTTGACGCGCGCCTCGTAATCGGCACCCGTGCCGAGTTTTGCGCCTTCGGCCGCGTCGGAGAAGACTTGATTTTCAATGAGATATTCAAGCAGAATGCGGCGTCGCGAGCCGGGTGGAAGCTGAGCCAGTTCGGGGCCAAGCTCGGTTTCGGCCATCTTCAGGTCGGCCTCGGTAAGCGGTTTGCCGCCGACGGTGGCCAATACTGCCTCCTGCGCAAAGGCGGCTTCGCAAAACGGCACTGCAATTGCAAAAACGGACAAACCGGCCGCCAACGCAAGGGCGCTGCAGCCAGCGGGCAGGCGGCGCGTTCGGATGGAATTCGGAAAATTCATGGAACCTCAGGGGTTGGCGTGCTGCGCCAGCGGCGCTTTCGTCGTACCGTAGCAAGCGGCGCGAGAGGGTTAGCGGACTGCCGCCGCTATGCCAAGTTAACTCTAGGTAACAGCGCCAATATGACGTGATCCAGATGCAGGTGTCTCGATCGCGAAGTTCGGCGGGTTTCAGCGGCGCTTGACTGCGGGCTGAGGTTTCGGTGGCGGCTGCGGTGACGCTGGAACCGCTAGATCCATATCCGCGGGTAGCGCGGTACGCACTTCCACAAGGTCGACGACGGCGGGCGCGCCGTTAGCCGATGTCGGCGGGCGGACTTCCAGCACGTGCAGCAGCACAGCCGGGATCGGTCGCGACCATCCGTGGCCATTTTCGTCAAATTGCAAATCGCGGCCGGAGTAACGGACGACGACGGCCGCCTGCGGCCCGACCTCGTAAACCGTACACGTCAGGCTGGTGATGCGAGCCAGGCCGGCGATCGCGATCGGGGCCGGGACTTGCGCCTGGCCATGCTCGGGTTTGACGCTCTCAGACCCTCCGACGGCGATCCCCAGCGGTGACTTGGGCTCAGGCTTGAGAGTGTAGGCGGTGCGCCAGGTCGTGGCCGATTTTGACCAGCGGGCGCTGATCCAGGCTTCGGTTGCCACGACGGCTGCCGCTCGCGTGGGGTCGGTCGATGGGCGGCATGGTGCTGGTTGCGCCGCAAGCGCGGTGGGGAGGAAAAACGTACACAGGGCCGTCACGCTCATACCGCCGAACACACGTCCGGCGGGCCGGGCTGTCGCAGATCGACAAGTCGCGTCGTTGGTTGTGCATTTCGACATGCACCCGCACCTGCCATGTGGCGATTTCAGCGTCCAAGCAAAACGCTGTTGTGGTTAATGGCGCGCTTGCCGCACCGGAACAGGCCAAGGAAGTTGTCCGCATGGCTTATCCGCCAAGTCTTTCTCCCTCCGGTGAAAGCTGCTACAGGGTGACCCGCGCGGCAGCCGGCGCACCATTGGCGCGCCGGCTCCTGGGCAGAGTTCGCAAAAGTGGCCAACCGCGGTTTTGCGATAAATCCCTGCTTCATCAGCTTAGTCATTCAGCTTAGTCATCATGACGGAACCCATCGGGGCATGGCAAAAGAACACAAAGACAAACCGAGCGCAGAAGGCGCGCTGATCCGGGAATTGGCCGAGATTTTAAACGAGACGGGCTTGACCGAAGTCGAGATGGAGCGCGAAGGCCTCAAGCTGCGCGTCGCTCGACAGGTTACGGTCACGCATGCGGCACCCTTCGCGCCAATGCCCGCGGGCGCGCTCGCCCCTGTCGTCGCGCCGATGGCACTCGGCGCGCCCGCCAAGCCGGCGGATGCGGTCAATCACCCCGGCACGGTTAAATCCCCGATGGTCGGTACCGCCTACCGGGCGGCCGAACCTGGCGCGGCTGCATTCGTCGATATCGGCACTCGCGTCGCCCAAGGGCAAACACTGCTCATCATCGAAGCGATGAAAACGATGAACCACATTCCGGCACCGCGCGCCGGCACGGTGACGCAAGTTTTTGTCGACAATGGCCAGCCGGTCGAATTCGGCGAGCCGCTGGTTGTCATTGAATAAGAAAGGAGGCGGGTGAGGCAGTAGGCAGTAGGCCGTAGGCAGTAGGGAAACCTTGCAATCTACTGCCTGCTGCCTACTGCCCACTGCCTGGACACGCATGTTCGACAAAATTCTGATCGCCAACCGGGGCGAGATCGCGTTGCGCATCCAGAGGGCGTGCAAGGAGCTGGGGATCGCCACCGTCGCAGTGCATTCCACCGCCGACGCTGATGCCATGCATGTGCGCCTCGCGGACGAAAGCGTGTGTATCGGCCCGCCGGCGGCGGCTGAAAGCTATCTCAATATTCCCCGCCTGTTGGCTGCCTGCGAAATTACCGGGGCCGACGCCATTCATCCCGGCTACGGGTTCCTGTCCGAGAACGCGCGGTTCGCCGAAATTCTCGAAGAGCATGGCATTACCTTTATCGGCCCGACGTCGGAGCACATCCGCATCATGGGCGACAAGATCCAGGCCAAGGAAACCGCCAAAAAGTTGGGCATTCCTGTGGTGCCGGGTTCAGACGGCGCGATCACCAGCGAAGTCCAGGCGATGAAGGTCGCCAAGGCCATGGGCTTCCCGGTGCTGGTCAAGGCGGCATCGGGCGGTGGCGGACGCGGCATGAAGCTGGCGCGGACGGCCGACGAACTGGACAGCGCGATCAAGACGGCGCGCGCCGAAGCCAAAGCCGCGTTCGGCGACGACAGCGTCTATCTCGAAAAGTACCTGCTGACGCCGCGCCATATCGAGATCCAGGTCTTCGGCGACGGCCAGGGCAAGGCCATTCACCTCGGTGAACGCGATTGTTCGTTGCAGCGGCGACATCAGAAAGTGCTCGAGGAGAGCCCGAGCCCGGCGCTGAACGCGGCGCAGCGGGCGCGCATCGGCGAGACGTGCGCGAAGGCGATGCAAAAACTGAAGTATCGAGGTGCCGGTACGATCGAATTTCTTTATGAAGATGGCGAATTCTATTTCATCGAGATGAACACACGGCTGCAGGTCGAGCATCCCGTGACCGAAGCGGTCACCGGACTGGATCTCGTGCTCGAGCAGATCCGCGTGGCGGCCGGCGGCGGCCTCAGCGTAACCCAGGACGAAGTGACATTCA
>JANXYD010000172.1 GCA_025350265.1 Hyphomicrobiaceae bacterium
CTCGCTCGAGCCGTTGCGAATTCTGGTTATCGGGCGTCCTACTGTCGGCAAGACCAGTGTGGTGGAACTGCTGCGGCAGCAGACAGGCGCATCGGATATCAGGCGGTCGCCGACCTCTGCCAATATAGCGCTGAAGCTCGATTGGCCGGATTTGGACAACGCACTGATCGTCGATACGCCGGGCTGGATCGGCTCGAAGGCGGCACGCAAGGCGATGGCCGCACAGTGCTTGGAGTATGACATGTTCTTGTGCGTGGCATCTGCCCGCAGCGCGGATCGGTTGATCGAACAAAATCTTATAGACTTGATACGCGAGTGCTTCGCGTCCGTGCAAAATCGCGTCATGCCGCCGATCGTGCTGATCGTCACCCACGCCACCACGGGCGAGACCCCGAAGGGGCAATATGCAGCCAGCGATGAGGCGGCGGCTTTGGTGAGCGTGTTCGCGCGGGACCTTTCGCTCAACGCCAACGATATCGCCTTCGTCGACGTCGGCGCAGCGAACACGTTGGAGTATCAGGAGATTTCTGCGACAGTGCGCGCTGCTGTTCCCCGTGCAGAAGCCGCAAAATTGATGCGACAACTGGCTTTCGGCCGCGGCCACAAACGCTTCCGCCGCATCATTTCGCAAGCGGCTGGCGCGGGGCGTCTTATCCGGCGCTCGTTCGGCCCCTCATGAGACCCGACATGCAACCTTTGCGCTGCGGCACGCGTTTAGAGGACGATTGCCCCCAGACAAGGAGACGAACAATGGCGCAGGGAAACCCCTACACCAACGATAAGGTCAATGCCGTGAACGATATTCGAGACAGAGTGGAAAACCAGGCCGATCGGATGTCTTCGAGCGTGGAAGGTGCGATCAAGTCGGTTTCTGATCGTGGACGCGAAGTGAGCGATAACGTGCAGGAAGTTGCCGGTAATTTCAAGTCGGCTGTCGACCTGTCCGTGCGGAGGCAACCGATGGCGACCTTGGCCGTCGCTGCAGTGTTGGGCTTCGTCCTAGGGGCGATCTGGAAGTCCTGATTACGCCCGTAGAAATTCCGACCGGTAGGCATCGCCATGTTTCAAGCCGTCATCAATCGCGCTCAGCATTCCGTCGAAACGACGGTTACGAAATACGTATTGCGCGTCATAGTGGCGGTGCCTTTCATTATTGCATTTGGTTTTGGAACCGCAGCCGCCAGCGCCAAGCTTGTTCAAACCTATGGACCGATCACCGGGTATTCGTATCTGGCGGCCGGGTTCGCGGTGATCGGTTTGATTGCAGTTGCGATTATTTCGGCAACGGATCAATCGTCTGAGCCCCCATCGGATCGCGTTTCGACGCTGGCCGATGATACGGTAGGGTCGACCATTCAGAAATCCATGATCGATCCGGATTTTATCGTCGCCGCACTTGGGATTGTTGGACCTAAGGCTATTCCGGCTATTCCAGTATTGTTGCGCTTCGTCCTGCGAAACTGGGCGCTCGTATTAACGGCGGTGCTGTTGTCTTATTTGCTTTTTTCGCAGCAGGAGCTGGCAAACAAGTCTGCTGTAAAGGCCACCGGTGAGGTGTAGGCAGGTTTAGCGCGTTTAAGTACACGGAGACGTTGCGCGCAATCTGTTTGCGGCGCAATTTTCCGCGTATGGTGGCGAGGCTGCCAACCCGGACCAATGTACGCACCTGGCGAACTTGAGCTTCGGTTGTATTCGTTACAGCGCATTGATTTTTATTTGAATTCTGGCGGAGCCGGAGTCTGCCATTTAAGTGTTCTGATACAACATGATAGCCCGTCAACACTGAGATTTTGACTCGACTCGCATCTGCAAGTAATTGTTTATTAACAAAATCACCTCCATGCACTGTGACTCAGTGGCTCACGTTGGCTCTTGACGGGGGCAGGCCAGCGCACTATATTGTGGTAGGGAAAACGGTAGGTAATTGTTTTCTCTAACCCATTGATAGTGCGGAACTTGGTAACATGAACACGAGCACCCAGCGTGGCCGAGAGCTCCTCAAGCCGGTCGAGATCACGCGCATAAGGGCTGGCAAGAAGCTGGGCCGCTACGCCGACGGTCGGGGGCTGTTCCTTGACTACGATCAGAACGGCATGCGGTGGGTGCTGCGCGTACAGGTCAACAACATGC
>JANXYD010000200.1 GCA_025350265.1 Hyphomicrobiaceae bacterium
TGCTGGAAGCGCGCCTCCGGCATGACCAAGCGGGTTTGGGTGGCGCCCATTCGCGGGCCACTCTCGACGCCGCCGAATGCGCGGCATGGCTTGCGGGTTCACCCCCACCCGGCGCGGCCCGATTTTTTGCCTTCCAAAAAATCGTCTGCCGCGCCGGGTGGGGGTGATCTCGCAAGCCATGCCGCGCATTCGGCGGCGTCGAGAGTGGCCCGCGAATGGGCGCCACCCAAACCCGCTTGGTCATGCCGGAGGCGCGCTTCCAGCACGAAGCTTCTCCCAGGTGGTCCTGAGGAACGCGTTCCTCCGGCGGGGCACGGGGCTGGCCCCGTTTCGCGCGGCAGCGCGAAGAAGTTGCGGCCGCGCCGATGCTTCACAAGAAATTAGACGGGTCGATATCGACTGTCAGCATCACATTGCCCGGAAACTTTTGCGCAGCAGTCTGCCGCGCCGGGTGGGGGTGCGCCCGCAAGCCGCGACGCGCGCACAACACCCCACTCAGCGTTGACACTTGGGGCAATAAAACGTCGAGCGTCCGGCCTGCACGATGCGTTTGATGCTGCCGTTGCAGTCGGCGTGATCGCACGCGTCGCCCGCGCGGCCGTAGACTGAAAACGAATGCTGGAAATAGCCGAGCGCACCGTCGGCCTGGCGATAATCGCGCAGCGTCGATCCGCCGGCCTGCAGCGCCGCTTCCAGCACCGCCTTGATTTCCGGCACCAGGCGGATGGCGTGCGGCGATGGGCTGCCGTTGCGCAGCGCCAACACCGAGGCTGATTTCTTCGGACTGAGCCGCGCCCGATACAGCGCTTCCGCCACGTAGATATTGCCGAGACCGGCGAGGTTGCGCTGATCCAGTAAAAAGGCTTTGAGATCGGTCTTGCGGCCATGCGCGCGGATGGCCAGATGCTCAGCCGTCAGATCGTCACCGAGCGGTTCGACCCCGATTTCGGCGAACAGCGCGTGCGCCGCCAAGTTCGCGGTGGGGATCAGCAGCATGAAACCGAACCGCCGGGGATCATTGTACGTGATCGTCGCACCGTTGCTCATGTGGAGCGTCACATGATCATGCTTGGGATCGTTGCCTTGGGTGTGCACATAGTCGCCGACACGTTCGGCTCCGTCCGATTGCGCAGGCGCGATTGCAAAGCGCCCGCTCATGCCCAGATGCATGACCAGCGTATCGCCGCCTTCGATTTCTGTGACCAGATATTTGGCGCGCCGGCCGACGCGCAGAACCCGATGCCCCTCGACGCGCTCGGCGAAGCGCTCGGGGAACGGAAACCGCAGATCCGGCCGCCGTTGCGTCAGACGACTGATGCGCACGCCCTCCATCACCGGTGCTAATCCACGCCGCACGGTTTCGACTTCAGGCAATTCGGGCATCAGCGGGACATCCAACAAACGAACTGTGGTGCGGCAACGAAGGGCTGAACCCTACACCGTCGCGAGCGTCACGCCCAACGCTTCGGCTGCACGCGCCAAACGCTTGTCGTAGGTGGCGAGTTGAAGACTGAGGCCGCGTCCGCGCAGAAAAAGTAGCGTCGAAAGGTGGATCGCGTCGAGGGTACGCAAAGACACTGGAAACGGTTGCAGTGCCCGCACCATGGCCGGGCCATCGAGGGCGATGAGATCAACATGGTTGAGAAAATCATCTGCAAGCCGGCGGGCTTTCGCCGATTGCCCAAATGCGTTCAGCCGAACGGCAACTTCGTATTCGAGCAGGCGGCTTGAATAACTCGCCGTCGCCCAAAGCGCGTCAGGAGGACGGCGCTTCTCATTAAGCACCGTCGCCAGCATCACTGACGTATCAATGTAGATCACCGATCCTCGCGATCAGCGTCGAGACCCTTCATCAGTTCCTCGAACGAGGCGAGTGCCATACCTTTTGGCGGCCTTTTCCATAGCCCTTTCGTCGCGCGCTTCAGCAGCCCCTCGCGCACCAGTTGTTCGAGGATTTCCGCCTCATTTGCAGAGACCTTCGCAGGCGCGCGCGGCGGCACAAGTTCGGCAACCACCTTGCCGCGATCCGTCACGAGCACGGTTTCACCCGCCTCGGCCGCGCGAACGTAGGCCGAGAGATTGTCTTTGAGTGCCTTGATACCGACGGTCGCCATGTCAGAAAAGTAGCCACGCGTGGCTACTTTGTCAAGAAAGGCCCGTCACATGGTCGCGCCGATCTGCCAGGGGACGTATTCGGCATCGCCATAGCCGAGTTGTTCCGACTTGGATTTCTTGCCCGACGCAACCGCCAGCACTTCGTCGAAAATTTCCTGACCCTTGGTTGCCAACGGCACGCCGTCGACGATGTCGCCGCAGTTGATGTCCATGTCGTCGATCATGCGCTGGTAGATGTCGGTGTTGGTAGCCAACTTGATCGAGGGCGTCGGCTTGCAGCCATAGGCAGAACCGCGCCCGGTGGTGAACGCCAGCATGTTGCAGCCGCCGGCCACTTGCCCCGTCGCCGACACCGGGTCGTAGCCGGGCGTATCCATGTAGACGAAGCCCTTCTCGGTGATCGACTCGGCGTAACGATAGACGGCATTGAGCGTGGTCGAGCCGCCCTTCGCGGCCGCCCCCAGCGACTTTTCCAAAATGGTGGTGAGCCCGCCGGCCTTGTTGCCGGGGCTGGGATTATTGTCCATGCTCATGCGCGCTCGCGCCGTGTAGTCTTCCCACCACTTGATGATGTCGATCAGTTTTTCGCCGGTGGCGCGGTCACGGGCGCGGCGGGTCAGCAGATGTTCGGCGCCATAGATCTCAGGCGTTTCGGCCAGCACCGCCGTGCCGCCGTGCTTGACCAGCATATCGACAGCCACGCCCAGCGCGACGTTGGCCGTGATGCCGGAATAGCCATCCGAGCCACCGCATTGCAGCGCCAGCATCAGCTCCGACGCCGGCATCGTCTCGCGGCGCACGCGGCCAGCGATCGGCAGCATGGCTTTGACCGCTTCGACGCCGGCCGCGATCGTTTTCTTGGTGCCGCCAGTGTCCTGGATAGTCATGGTGCGGAAGGTGGCGCTTTCCTGAATGCCGTACGCCTGCTTCATGCGCGCGATCTGGAACCCTTCGCAGCCGAGGCCGACGACCAGCACGCCGGCCATATTCGGATTGCACGCATAGCCCCATGTCGTGCGCTTGAGCACTTCGAACGTTTCGCCGTCGCTGTCGATGCCGCAGCCGGTCGAATGCACCAGCGGAATCACGCCGTCGATGGTGGGATAGTCGGCTAGGATGCCGGATTTGTTGACGGCTTCAGCAATGAAGCGCGCGACGGTCGCCGAGCAGTTCACCGAGGTGACGACGCCGATATAGTTGCGCGTACCGACGCGCCCATTGCTGCGGCGGAAGCCCTCGAACGTCGCCTGCTGTTCGACCGGCAAGATGAGTTCTGTCTTGGCGTCCTCAGCAAACGCATAATCGCGATCGAAGGCTGCAAAGCCGCAATTGTGCGTGTGGATGTGTGCGCCGGGCAGGATGTCGTCGGTGGCGAAGCCGATGATCTGGCCGAATTTCAGCACCGTCTCGCCTTTAGCGATCTTCGCGGTGGCCATCTTGTGGCCGCGCGGGACGCGAGCCGTGGCCAGCACATTTTCCACCGCCGCCCCAATTTCGATCGCGTCAACAGCCACCACGAGATTGTCCCGCGCGTTGAGGCGAAGCGTGCGGTTTTTGGTGGCTGTGGTGATGGGCATTTGCATTTCCCTGATCAGAACTTATGCCCCATCTAACCACAGGCACGCTCGATCACTCAATGCTGCAGATGACGGTACGCGATTGCGATTGAGACACCGCCAGCGCGGTCCATGTGTGTTTGATCGCGATGTCTGCTGCCGACGGCTAAGTTTCCATCGGCGCTGTCCCAAACGTCTTCGTTCTTTTTCACCCCGGCGCTGACACGATCAAACGATAAGCGGACATGCTTCGCACTGTCGAGAAACCTGCAGGTGCCGACGGTGTCCGCGCGCCTCACCCCACATGCCGCCCCAGAAACGGCAGCAACGCCGCGTGAAACGAGGCCGGGTTTTCGATCGCCAGCATGTGCGACACGCCGGGGAGGATGCTGAGTTCGGAGCCGGGAATATGCCGATGAATGGTCTCCGACGCCGCAACGGGGGTCGCCGGATCTTCCGCGCCGACGATGATCTTGGTCGGCACTTTGATGCCTGAGAGCTTGTCGGTCATGTCGAGATGTTCGATCGCGCCGCACCAGCCGGCATAACCTTCGAGCGGCGTGCTCTCCACCATCTTCGCGCAGCGCGCCACCAAGTCCGGCCGTGCGCGCGACGCGGCCGACAGCCAACGCTGCATCGCCGGTTCGACCTGCGACCCCATCCCCTTCTCGCGCGCGACAATCACCCGATCGGACCACAGATTTCGCATGTTCTCAGGCGTCCTGCTTGTGCTCGACGCGATGCAGATCGACGCGAACCGCGGCGCATGGTCGAGGCCGAGGAATTGCGCGACCATGCCGCCCATCGACAACCCAACGAACTGCGCGCGTTTCGCACCGACATGATCCATCAATGCGACGACATCTTGCGCCAACGTCTTGAAGTCGTAGCGGCCAGCGGGCGCTTCAGTGGCTCCGTGGCCGCGTGCGTCAAAACGAATGACCCGATACGTTTTCTCAAGCGCCGCCGTCGTCTCGTCCCAAAAACTCATGTTGGTCGCCAGCGGATGGTGCAGCACCACCGCCGGCGCCATTTCGGCTCCGCGCACGTCGTAAGCCATCTCGATACCGTTTATTTTCGCGCGCATGGTCATCTCCGGAAGTGGCAGGGAATTGGCGCATCGGCGCTGGCCGACTTACGCCGTTCAACCGCGAGGGTGCGTGTTCGGCTTGACGCCACGCGTCAACATTTGCTGGCGCTGTAGCCTTGTGCGCACAGCGATGGTTGCCAGCCAGTGGCGGCAACTAGTGAGACTTAATGAACACGGGATCGTCGGTGCTGAAGCGAGTTTTTGTGTCGGGTTCTGCGTGCCGATACGGACGCCGGACTTGCCTTGAGCGCCTGCCGTCGTCGCGGTCGTCCTCTGCGACACGTCGAAATTTTTCCGCAGTGCGAACGACGTCGGTTCGCTGAACGGGCGCAACCATGGCGCTGTTGCTTGTTGCAAACGTCCGCGCGGACTGTGCAGCATTGGCGCTTGCGGGAGCGAGCGCACCTGCGATGGCGGTAACATCGCCCGCAGTGGCCACCGTCGTGTTTCCGACCATTGGTCCGCATCGACCCGACCGTTCGATGACGCCGCCTCGACCTGCGAGGCGGCGCACACGGCTAAAGGGCCTTGAGAGGCCACCTCCTGCGTGCTGACACCATCTTCGACCCAATACCGGCCCTCGCAAATCGTGATGTGCGGCTGTTGATGCGTGCGCTCGAAGCTGTCGCTCACGTCCTTCAAGTTGCGCCAGAAATCATGCCATTCATTCAGCGCGTAGGCTTGCAAACGCTCCTCGGTCATGCGGAACGGATAGACGTGAACCTGCAGCGCGTCCTGCTTGCCTTTGCCCAGCGCCGCCAGCGCGAGCGAGTAGACTTCCTCGATCACCGGGTTGGTCATGGCAAAGCAGCCGACCGACGAGCATCCGCCATGGATGAGAATATACGATCCTGTACGGCTCATCTGGCGGTCAAGCGCATTCGGAAAGCCGAGATTGAGCGAGCGCGGATGGCGGCCGACGAGGTGTAATTGCTGCGACGTGACGGTGTAGACGCCCTCAGGGCTTTGTTTGTCGCCCTCGGTCAACTTGGGCCCCAGCGTACCGGACCAGTTGCAGATGGGATAGATGGCGAACAACTCGAAGCGGTCGCCGCTCTGCATCCAGACTTCGAGTTCTGAGCTGGCCTTGAAGACCCGGATCAAGATCGGATTGCCCATCGCCATCTTTTTCTCGGCGAGGCGCTCGGCCAGTTGGCCGACATTGGGCGTGCCGGCAAGCGGCAACAGACCGACCGCCTCGGCGCGCTGGCGTTCGACGCGGTCAGACGCCACGTCTTTCAATTCGATGATGACGGCTGCGGCCGGTTGGGCCGCCAAAACGCCGACAACCGCCAACGCGGGCAGCAGTTTTGCAATCCGTCGCTGGGTGCCGAACCCGGTTCTTCGCGTCTTTGGTCGCCTCAAGATGTGTCTCCAGGATCGCCACGACCGGGTTTGCAACATCAGGTCGATAAACTCGAACACTCTAACAGATCGGGCGCCGACGGTGAAAGGACGAATGCGGCGCAAATCCGTGTGGACAGCTCGGGTGTGTATAACCATCGCCAGGGGAAAATCGACGGTTTGGGGTCATAGTCTGCGGCATCGCATGTCTGATGTGGCACCTGCACCACGGCCGGCGCGGGCTACCGTCGCATACCGGCCATCGCAAACCACCACGTCCGGCGGCACATGGGTGGCATCGAAGACATCGGAAACGGCCTTCAAGTCGCGCCAAAAGGCTGCATTCGTGCCGTCGTGCCGTGTCTCGATCGCGTCGGCCGTCATTCGAAACGGCAGCGCCTGCACCTGAAATGCGGCCTGGCCGGCAGCCAATGCGGCGCTCGCCAGGGTATAGATGTCATCGACGGCCGGATTGGTCATGGCGTAGCAGCCAACCGACGAGCAACCGCCGTGCACCATGAGAAACGATCCTGTGCGCCCGTGCGCCTGGTCATGGACGTTGGGAAAGCCGAGGTTGAACGCCTTGTGCCAGCGGCTGTTTGGGTTGAGCTGGCGCGCCGTGACACGATAGACGCCTTCGGGCGATTGCCGGTCGCCAGTGCGCAACTTGGGACCAAGTCCGCCGGAAAAGTAGCAAATGGGATAGGTCTGAAACAGCGCGAAGGTGGTCCCGCGTGCGACCCAAAGCTCGAGTTCGAACGAACGCTTGTAGATGCGCACAAAGATGGGCGCGCCGCGCTTGAAACCAAGTCGCAGCAGCCGAGCGTCGAGTGGTTCGGCATCGGCCGCAGCGCCTGGCAATGGCGCGCCTTGGTGGTAGGCCAGCAGGCGAGCCGTGCGCTCGCTGTTGAGCGCGCGGGCATCCGGGTCGCCCGGCGGCCACAGGAAGAGGGCCATCAAGCCCGCGCCGACGATACCGAGTACAATCGTTATCTGCCGCGGCGACAGGCGCATGTGACGACTAACGGAGAATCTGCAGCGCTGGCGCGGGGCTCGACCGCCACGCCGAGCCTGCCGCACCCATCAGATGCATCTTGGGACCACTTACGGCCGACTGCTGCGCGACCTTCTCGCCGGGCAACGGCGTGAAAGCTTGCGGCGCAGGGTGCTCGAGCGCCGGACATGCACTTTCCGGATCGAGCTTGCCGACTGCAGCGCCACCCTGCATCCGCACGTTGACCATATACTGCCTTTGGCACACGGCGATGTCAGGCGGCAGATGGGTCAATTCGAAGTGGTCGTAACCTTCCTTCAAGGTCTGCCAGAAAGCATACCAGGGGCTTGCTTGATGGCGCGCCATGTTGGCCGTTGTCATGCGAAATGGCATGG
>JANXYD010000210.1 GCA_025350265.1 Hyphomicrobiaceae bacterium
GCGGACCGTGACGGCGGATCCTCCGTCCCGTCACAGCAAGGTGCCAGAAAGCTACTGCACTTTTCCGCACAAATCACGTAAAAGTTGCATATTTGGTAAAAATGCACGCGCATTCTCACCGCAAAATTGACCTCGCATAACAACCCGACTGCCCTTGACCCTATCGCGGATCGCTGTCGGCAGGCGGTGGCCGCAGGCCGGGTGTCACTGCATGACGGCTAGAACGTAATGCTTGATGAATGCCAAGCAAGAATGGCCCCGCGATCAAAGCGATTGCCGGCAGGAGTATTTTCAGCCACGTGATCAGGGACTCGAGACGATGTGTACGGTCCCACTCGTTGCTCGGGTAGCCCCACGCCATAGTTGTGAGCGCGAGCCAAAGCGCCATGATTGTCATGGCAATGTTGGGATACGTCAGCCTGTGCATCCGGATCAGCAGTGCTGAGAGCGGCACACCGACGATCCCCAGGAGGGGCAACACGACGATCAGTGAAAGCATCGCCGTGTAGATGGTCCATCCGGACACGATCGGCCAACGCTGCGCCTCTAAAAGGAGGCCGTTCGTTACCCGTTCACTGAACTCAAGATATGACCACGTGAAGTTGACGACCAGCAGGCCGAGTGCTGCGCAAACGTACGCAACGAGCAGCGGTGTAAAACCGACGCCGGGGAACGCGTGGCCGAGAGCGAACCGCCACAAGATAAAGGGAATGAAGACGGCTAGTCCGATGAGCAAGAGGCCCGGAGCTTGCATCATCCAATAGAAAAGCCAATCGGTCGGCATTACCGGGGTACTCACGATTTTCAAGCTGGCGGTGGCCGCAAGGCACGCGTCAAGTCAACTCCATCCATCGTTTGCGTCACCCGCAGGACGCCTGACGTCACCCCGCCCCCAACCGCGCCATCACGGCTTCATCCACTTCGACGTTGGAGAACACCTGCTGCACGTCGTCGTCTTCTTCCAGCCCACCGAGCAGCTTGAGAATGGTCTCCGCCTTGTCCTGATCGACAAACGTGGACAGGCTCGGCTTCCACGTAGCCTTCACCGATGTCGGTGCGCCGAACGTGGCTTCCAGCGCGCCGGCGGTCGAGCCCAGCGTATCGAAACTGCAGGTGATCAGGTGCCCGTCGGCGTCCGACTGCACATCTTCCGCACCCGCATCGATGGCCGCTTCCAGCATTGCGTCGGCGGAGGCCGCGTCCGGCTTGAACGTGATTTCGCCGACGTGGGTGAACATGTGGCTGACCTGCCCGGTGGTGCCGAGATTGCCGCCGTATTTCGTGAACCACGCGCGCACCGCGCCCCCCGTGCGATTGCGGTTGTCGGTCAGCGCCTCGACGATGATGGCCACCCCGCCCGGGCCATAGCCCTCGTAGCGCACGAGCTCAAAATTTTCGCCGTCGCTGCCGAGTGCTTTCTTGATCGCGCGCTCGATGTTGTCTTTCGGCATGTTTTCGGCGCGTGCGCCTTGGATCGCCAGCCTCAGCCTCGGGTTCATTTCCGGGTCTGGCGTGCCCGACTTGGCCGCCACCGTTATTTCGCGCGCGAACTTGGCGAACATGCGCGCTTTCTGCGCGTCCTGCTTGCCCTTGCGGTGCATGATGTTCTTGAACTGTGAATGGCCGGCCATGACGTCTCGCGAGATGCTTGTGTGTGATGCGAGGTTATAGGCAAGCAGCGGTCATAAATCCAGCCGGCGATCGCTGCGCGAAAAGGGCTGCCGCGCTTCATGCGGAAGCGTGTCTACAACATGACCCGTTCGGGGGGATGCTCCCCCGAACCCCAGCTCTTTTGATTGTAAAAAAGGGCGGGCGTTTCGTCAGCGGGGCATGGAACATGGCCCGATTTCGTGACGAGCCAAGAAGAAAGCCGCCCCGAACTCGGTGCGGCTTGATTTATGCGACAATCAAGAGGCCGTTTCAGCCAGCCTTCTTCACTTCGTCCGTGATCTTTTTGGCGGCGTCGGCGAGATTGTCGGCGCTGGTGATCTTGAGGCCGCTATCGGCCATGATCTTCTTACCGAGATCGACGTTGGTGCCTTCGAGCCGCACGACCAGCGGCACCTTGACGCCCAATTCGCGCGCGGCAGCGACCACGCCTTCGGCAATGATATCGCAGCGCATGATGCCGCCAAAGATGTTGACCAGAATGCCCTTCACGTTCGGGTCATTCAAAATGATCTTGAATGCGGCCGACACTTTTTCTTTTGAGGCGGAACCACCGACGTCGAGGAAGTTAGCCGGCTCCAAGCCGTACAGCTTGATGATGTCCATCGTCGCCATGGCGAGACCAGCGCCGTTCACCAGGCACCCGATCTGGCCGTCGAGCTTGACGTAGGAGAGGTCGTATTTCGAAGCTTCAACTTCGGCTGGATCTTCTTCCGTGAGGTCGCGCAGCGCGACAATGTCCTTGTGGCGGAACAGTGCATTGCCGTCAAAATCCATCTTGCCGTCGAGGCAGATCAAGTTGCCGTCCTTGGTGACGACGAGCGGGTTGATCTCCAGCATGCTCATGTCCTTGTCGACGACCATGCGATAGAGATTGCCGACCAGTTCGACGCACTGGTTCACCTGCGCGCCGGTCAGCCCCAAAGCGAACGCGATCTTGCGCCCATACATCGGAAAATATCCGGCGGCCGGATCGATCGACATGGTCATGATTTTGTCGGGCGTGTCGTGCG
>JANXYD010000213.1 GCA_025350265.1 Hyphomicrobiaceae bacterium
GCGCGCTGTGCATGGGCAGCCCATAGAATTCGCCGGCATCGCTGAAATGGATGAACACGGGAAACGCCGCCGGCTTGAACAGCTCTGGCGTGCGCGGATGGAACCAGGCAACCGTCTGCTTGAACGTCGCCAGATGCGGCCGCAATTCGGGCACCAGTTGGCTCGCCCAGGGACCTGCGGTCACGATCAGCCGGCCCGCGCTGTAAGTTGTCCGGTCAGTGCGCACTTCGACGCCGCCCGCCCCCGTCGTCTTGAAATCCAATACGGTTTCGCCCGTCTGCAAAGTTGCGCCGTGATGACGGGCAAGCGCTGCATGCACCTCGATCGCTTGCTCGCTCAGCACGTAGCCGCCGTCGGGCTGGTAGATGGCCCGGGTTTTTGGGGCCAGCCGGAATGCCGAAAATCGACGCATCACCGCATCCGCATCGAGCATTTCGTGCGGGAGGTCGTGATCGAGGCACGAGGCGCGCGACCGGTCGACGAAATCGTATCCCGGTTCCGACATCTCGAGCGAGCCCGTGCTATGGATCAGCGGCTGGCCCGAAGCGACACTTAGATCCTGCCACAGCCGATAGGCTCGTTGCACGATGGGCACGTACGCGCTGCCCTCAAAATATGCCAACCGGATGATCCGCGTTTCGCCGTGGCTGGAGCCACGCCCATGGCCGAGCTGGTAGCGCTCGAGCCCCAGCACCTTCTGGCCACGCAGGCTCAAATGATAGGCCGCCGCCGTTCCCATGCCGCCGAGGCCGACGACGATCGTGTCAAAGCTGGAACTCATCGGGCGCACGATTTCCAATGTCAGCGGATCATGACCAATTCGATCCCGAGATCCAGTTTGCCCCAAATCATGTCGGCAGTCATGACGGGAAAGTTCAAACGCCGGCCCAGCGCGAGACACGCGCGATCGCCAAGCGAAAGGCCAAGTCGACTGGTGGCCTGCCGCAGAGACGCTGCAGCATACGCAGCGTCCAAATCGAACGGCTCGACCTGCAACTGAAAAATGCCCACTGCACGGATCGCCTCCGACAGCGCCATGCCCTTGTGGCTCAAGCTGGCAACCACTTCCGACACGTTCACGGCGGACATCACCGCCTGCTCGATCGCGTCGGCGACCAGATCGCCACCCGGCTCGAGTTGCAGCACCGCCAGCATGGCGGACGAATCAAGCACGTAACGGATTCTAGTCGGCGACGGAGCGCGGGCCATTTTTTGCCTCACCGACCACGCAGCCGGTCGCGCTCGACTTCACGACGCCGCTCGGCGAGCAGATCGTCGACCAGACTGACGCCAGCAGGAATGGCGGCGCGCACCATGGCTTGCGCGCGGCGCAACGCCAACCTGGGCGACTGCAACCGCAGCTCGCCGTCGACCAAAGTTGCAAGCAAGGTATCGCCTTCGACAACCCCCAGCGCTTGACGCACGTCGGCCGGTATGACAACGCGCCCGCCCGGGCCGATTTTAAACCGGCCGCCATCGGTTGACGGCCCGTGTGCCGCGTCCGCAAGCCCCGCATCAATGAACTTGGACTGTTGCTCTTCAGCAAAACCGGCGTGTTGCTTGACCATCATACCATCCTCCATTCCCGGAACATATGGAAAACGCGCTCTCGTGTCAAGCACCCCAAACTCTGGCAATACTCGAAATAACTCCATTTTTTTAAACAATGTCATTTATGATACGTCAGAGCACTTACAGTGTCAGCACGGGCCTGCTCATTTTGTCTCGTCAAACAATTCTCGGCCAATCAGCATGCGCCGTATCTCGCTGGTGCCTGCGCCAATTTCGTACAGTTTGGCATCTCTCAGCAACCTGCCACTGGCGTAATCATTGATATAGCCGTTGCCACCCAGGATCTGGATGGCGTCGAGGGCATGCTTGGTGGCGCGCTCGGCTGCGTACAGGATCGCACCAGCCGCATCCTTGCGCGTCGTTTCGCCTCGGTCGCACGAACGGGCGACGGCGTAGACATAGGCGCGGGTCGCATTCAGTTCGGTGTACATATCGGCCACCTTGCCCTGGATGAATTGGAACGTGCCGATCGGCTGGCCGAACTGCTTGCGCTCGTGGATGTACGGCACCACCAGATCAAGGCAGGCCTGCATAATGCCGATCGGGCCGGCCGCCAGTACGGCGCGCTCGTAGTCCAACCCGCTCATCAGCACGTTGACGCCCCGGCCGACCTGGCCGAGCACGTTTTCCTCCGGCACCTCGCAATTCTCAAACACCAATTCCCCCGTGTCCGATCCGCGCATGCCCAGCTTGTCCAGCTTAGGGGCGACACTGAAGCCTTTGAAATCCTTTTCAACGAGGAACGCGGTGATCCCGCGCGCGCCTGCTGCGGGATCGGTCTTGCCGTAGATCACCAGGGTATCGGCGCACGGGCCGTTCGTGATCCAGAACTTGGTACCATTGAGGATGTAGCGATCGCCTTTCTTGTCGGCGCGCAGACGCATCGACACGACATCGGAGCCGGCGTCCGGTTCGCTCATGGCGAGCGCGCCGACATGGACCCCGGAAATGAGCTTGGGCAGATACTTTGCCTTCTGCGCCTTGGAGCCATTGCGGCTGATCTGGTTGACGCACAGGTTGGAGTGGGCACCGTAACTGAGGCCCACCGACGCCGAGCCACGGCTGACCTCCTCCATGGCGAGGCAGTGCTCGAGGTAGCCGAGGCCGGACCCACCATACTCCTCTTCTGCCGTTATCCCGTGCAGGCCGAGTGCACCCATTTTCGGCCACAGATGGCGCGGGAACTCGTTGCTGCGGTCAATTTCGGCGGCAATGGGTGCTATTTCGCCGGCGGTGAAGGCGCGCACGCTCTGGCGCAGTTGATCGGCAATTTCACCGAGGCCGAAATTCAGCGACGGGTAGTCATTGGGGATGGACATGGCGAGGCTCCGGCGCGGACTTGACTTCCGCCTCCCTGAGTACGGTTTCACTCTCCCTGGAGCAAGCCTCGACATTGCGCCGGATATATTGCGTCCTGCGGCCGCGCGTCGAGTAGTGTTCTGCTAAGTCTTGACGTCGGTATCGTTCAGCCGAACGTTCAAGCGGACGCAGCACCACAGCAAGCCATCTCATCCCACGAGCCCCACCATGCCCAAAGTTTCCAAACCGCGCGCGCCCATTGCCAAGGCCGGCGTGTCCAGCCAACCGATGACCGGCGGCATGGCGATCGCCAGCCAACTGATCGTCAACGGCGTCGACACGGTGTTTGGCTTGCCCGGGGCGCAGATGTATCCATTCTTCGATGCGCTGCAGCAGCGATCCGACGCCATCCGCACTTACGGTGCGCGGCATGAACAAGGCACCGCCTACATGGCGTTCGGCTACGCGCGCTCCACCGGCAAGCCTGGCATCTGTTCGGTCGTGCCGGGACCGGGCCTGCTCAACGCGACCGCCGCGCTAGCGACAGCGATGGGGGCGAATGCGCCGGTGTTGTGCGTGACCGGCCAAGTACCCAGCCAGTTCATCGGCCGTGGGCGTGGGCATCTGCACGAACTGCGCGACCAGTTGGCCATGATCAAGGGCCTCGTCAAATGGGCGGTCAGAATAGAGCGGCCGGCGGACGCGCCCGCGATCGTCAACGAAGCCTTCCGGCAGATGCTGTCGGGGCGGCCGGGCGTCGTCTGCATCGAGATGGCGTGGGACCTGATGGCATCGCTTGAGCCGGTGGCGTTGCTGCCTGCAGCCGTGATCGAATCCGCCCATGCCGCTTCGCAGACCGCCATCGATGCGGCGGCAGCGCTGCTGACTGCGGCCAAGGCACCGATGCTCTTCACCGGCTCGGGCGCACAGCACGCGAGCCGCGAAGTGCTGGCGCTGGCCGAGGCGCTCGATGCGCCGGTGACAGCGTTTCGCGGCGGGCGCGGCGTGGTCGCCGAAGATCATCCACTCGGCATTTCCTGCGCCGCAGCCCTCAAGCTGTGGCCCGACTGCGACGCTGCCATCGGCATCGGCACGCGTATGGAACTGCCGTTCATGCGCTGGACCGGAATGACGACGCTGATCGACCGTCCCGTCGCACCGCCCCACCTCATCCGCATCGACATCGATCCCGTCGAGATGACGCGGCTCATTCCGCACGCGGGGATCATCGCGGACGCCGCCGAAGGCACCGCGCGATTGTGCGCGGCGGTCAACCGCATCCGCAACGGCGCTGGCGCGAGAGCATCGAAGCGACGCGCCCACATCGCCGACGCGGCCGCCACGACGCGCGTGGCCATCCAGAAAATACAGCCGCAAATGAGCTATCTCGATGTCATCCGCGAGGTGATGCCGCGCGACGGACTGCTGGTTGAAGAGTTGTGCCAGGTGGGCTTTGCCTCGACGTACGGCTACCCGGTGTATGCACCGCGCACCTACATCAGTTGCGGCTTCCAGGGCACCTTGGGCTTCGGTTTCCCGACCGCGCTTGGCGTCAAGGCCGCGCATCCGGACAAAGCCGTGGTGTCGATCACCGGTGACGGTGGGTTCATGTTTGGCGTGCAGGAGCTGGCCACCGCCGTCCAGGAGGGCATTGGGCTGGTCACGGTGCTGTTCAACAATTCGAGCTTCGGCAACGTGCTGCGCGACCAGCGCGAACGCTTCGGCAATCGCATCATCGGGGCGGTGCTTCAGAACCCGGATTTCCAGATGCTCGCCAAGTCGTTCGGGATGACCTGCGCGCGGGTAACCTCGCCCGATGAATTACGCCCTGCCCTGTCGGCGGCGCTGGCAGCCGGCAAACCGGCGCTGATCGAGGTCATGGTGCCGCAAGGCAGCGAAGCCTCGCCCTGGGAATTCATCAGCAAATACTGAACAAGAGAAGATGACACACCGTTTACGCGCCAGACAGTCCGCGGTCGGCGTTTGCCAATTCGTTGGCAGTTGGGGTGCGCGTGTTTGCAGATACGACTGCGCACAAATTCGGGCCACTGCCGCTACCAGGCCACCGCTACCAGCACCCCCGTCCACGCGGCGACTTCGGCTGCCTGTTGCGCTGCCCCCATCACATCGCCGGTCTGGCCGCCGATTTGCCGCCGTGCCAGCCAACCGATCGCCGCACCGGCGACGACCACGCCTGTGACGACGGCCAATGCCGCCCAGCCGCTGAGCAGCAGGCCCGGCGCGACCAGCCCTGAGGCAATCGCCACCACGACCCGCACACGACCCGGCAGCGCTAGTCCCTGACCCAGGCCGTCGGCGCGGGCGGCGGGTAGCACGGCGGCCAGCAGCGGCAAAACGCTGCGGCTCGACACCGCGATTGCCACGATGGCCGCGCAGGCCTGCGCCGCATCGTGGTCGGCTGCTGCGGCCAGCGCCGACCACCTCAGTCCGATCGCAAGCAGCAACGCCACCACTGCATAACTGCCGACGGCGCTGTCGCGCATGATCT
>JANXYD010000255.1 GCA_025350265.1 Hyphomicrobiaceae bacterium
CCTGACGCTACCGCTGGCCGGGTTCACTTGCGACCTCCTCAGCACAACCCCGCGTGTCATCCGCAACCAGATGACAAGCACGCCTGTGCCCGGCCGTCGTCTCAACGGCCTCGAATTCGCCGTTACCTGCGGTTTTGGCCCGACGCCAAACGACATCCCCGCGCCCATCCGCCAGGCCCTCCTGCTGCTCGTCGCGCATTGGTACGAGCATCGCGACCCCACCGAGATCGGCACGCCCGAGGCCCGCATCCCCGCCGCAGTTTCGAGCCTTCTCGCGAATTTCCTGCCGGTGCGCCTATGACGCTGTCCTATCTCAAGCCGCCGCCGATTGGCGCGCTCCGCCGGCGGCTCACGCTTGAGGCGGTCGACCAGACCTCGGACGGTGCCGGCGGCGTATCCGAAGCCTGGACCACCATCGCCACACTGTGGGCTGCCGTCCATCCGCGTCACGGTTACGAGATTTTCGACGGCGGTCGCACCGAGGGCCGCATCACCCACGACATCTGGATCCGCCCCCGAGCCGATATCATGCCCGGCCACCGGCTGCGGCTGAACACGCGCATCTTCAATATTCGCGCCATTCTGCGCCCCGACGAGATCGTCAACCGCATCAGATTGGTCTGCGAGGAACGCGATCAATGAAGATCACCGTCAACGTCAGCGGTGCCGATAGCGGATTGATCGAGCGTCTGGTCGCGGCAGCCAATCGCAAGCTGCAACCGAAGCTATCGCGGCTCCGTCGCCGCAGCGCCGGCACGACAACGCGCGCACGCGCCAAGTCTACAGCGCTCGGAGTATCGCCGCGCGGGCTTGGCTTGGGTCAGATGGCCTCGACACGGCCAGCAAGCTCTGCCCCGCCTCTGCAATCATCGATCGGCGACGGCACCGCTAGCGCCGCACCAGCAGCGGTCCCCGACCCCTTCTCTGCCGATGCGTCCGTGACCTTCGATAGCGCAGCCGATATCGGCACGTCCTTCCAATCCGACACGCCATGAGGTCGCCATGATCCCTTCGACCGTCGCACTTCAGCAGGCCATCTTCCTGCGGCTGACCACCAATTCCGCGTTGATCGCGGCCCTCGGCGGTCCGCGCGTTTACGACCAGACACCTCAGCCCGTTGCATTTCCCTATATCACCTTCGGTCAATCGACGTTGCGCGAAGCCAGCACCGCCACGGAGCCCGGCGACGAGCACTTGCTGACACTGCATGTCTGGTCGCGCGCGCACGGCCGCAGGCAGACCCAGACCATCATGGGCCTGTTGCGCAATCTTCTGCACGACCAGGCGCTGACGTTGACCGATCACCAACTCGTCAACCTGCGTCACGAGTTCTCCGACTACCGGCGCGATCCCGACGGCGAAACCACGCACGGCACCCTGCGACTGCGCGCCGTCACCGAGCCCGCTTGAACCCGCCCAACCTCTTAGCCACGGACCACGCCCCATGACCGCCCAAAAAGGCAAAGATCTGCTGCTCAAACTCGATAGCGACGGCAGTGGCACCTATCTTACCGTCGCCGGCCTGCGGACAAAAACCTTCACCATCAATGCCGAGACGGTTGACATCACCACATCAGAAAGCTCCGGCCGGTGGCGCGAATTGCTCGATAGCGCGGGCACCCAACAAGCCCGTCTCACCGGCAAGGGCATCTTCAAAAACGCCGCGTCCGACGCAACCCTTCGGCAATTCGCGTTCCAAAGCACCATCCGTAACTGGCAGATCGTCATCCCAGGCTTCGGCACGGTCACCGGTCCGTTCCAGATTTCAACGCTCGAATTCAGCGGCCAGCATCACGGCGAGATGGCCTTCGACATCACAATGGAAAGCGCTGGCGAATTGATTTTCGCCGCGCTTGACGCGTGAGCCCGACCATGGCCAACAAATATCGCGGCGAAATCGACGCTACCTTGGACGGCACCGTCTTCACACTTTGCCTGACGCTCGGCGCGCTCGCCGAATTGGAGAGCGCGTTCGGCTCCGACGACATGCTGGCGCTAGCCACCCGGTTCGGCGGCGGCCGCATCGCCGCCAGCGATTGCGTGCGCATCATCGGTGCGGGATTGCGCGGTGCCGGCCACCCCTTCGCCGATGACGTTGTCGCCCAGATGCGCGGCGAGAATGGCGCGGCTGGCTTCGTTGACATCGTCGGGCGTCTGCTGGCTGCGACCTTCGGTGGTCCGGTGGCAGCTGTCGCCGTCGATATCGCGACCGAAGCCGTGGCGACGATGGCGAAAGCCGAAACATCGGCATTACCGAGCCCACCGCGCCCTTTCCTTGGTCCGAGGTGATGGCGGCCGGCCTCGGACTTCTCGCCCTGTCGCCCAGCGAATTCTGGCGCACGACGCCGAAGGAAATCGACGCAGCCTTACGCGGCCGCTTCGGTTCCCGATTGCAGGAAAGCGTCCCAGCACGTGCCGAACTTGAACAGCTGATGCAACTTTACCCCGACGGATGACAATGTCCATGCAGCCAGATCAGAATGCCGACGCCCAGCTGACCGTCGCGATTGCAGGCGATACGACGCAGCTGCAGCAGTCGTTCGACCAGGCCTCCAAGGGCGGCATCAAGCTCGGCTCGACGCTTGCCACAGCACTCGATGGCGTCATGACCAAAGGCAAGAGCGTATCCAGTGTGTTCGATGCCCTTGCGCTGTCGATTTCGAAGATGGCACTCAATGCCGCGTTCAAGCCCTTGGACAGCGCATTTTCCGGCATGGTCAGTGGCCTGCTCGCTGGTGGTGGCGGAGGTGCCACTCCGTTTGCAAGTGGCGGCGTTTTTTCGGGTGGCCTGCCCGTGCCGTTTGCGGCCGGTGGCGTCATCTCCAGCCCCGTCTCGTTTCCCTTGGGTAACGGCCAGACCGGTATCGCCGGTGAGCGAGGCCCAGAGGCCATCATGCCGCTGACGCGCGGAGCGGACGGTAAGCTCGGCCTTGCCGGCGCGGGCACAGGTAATGCAGTCAACGTCACTTTCCACGTCTCGACACCGGACGTCGAAGGTTTCTCGCGCTCCGAGACGCAGATCGCAGCTCTGCTTGCCCGCGCCGTCTCGCAGGGCCAACGCAATCTGTAAGCCTTCCGGAGCTCGAAATGGCCTTTCACGAAATACGCTTTCCGACGGCCATCTCGCGTGGCGCGCATGGCGGCCCCGAGCGCCGCACCGATGTCGTTGTGCTCGGCTCGGGTGCCGAGGAACGCAACGCGCGGTGGGCCGGCAGTCGCCGCAACTACAACGCTGGCTACGGTGTTCGCACGGTCGATGACTTGCACGCCATCATCGCTTTCTTTGAAGAACGGCGCGGTCGCCTGCACGGTTTTCGCTGGCACGATGCGACCGACTGCAAATCGTGCGCGCCGTCCGTCACGCCCACCGCACTCGATCAGGTGCTTGGAAAGGGCGACGGCAGCACCGCCCAATTCGCCCTCACCAAAACCTACGGCCGCGACTTCGCGCCCTATGCCCGTCGCATCTCAAAGCCTGTTGCAGGCTCCGTCATCGCCGCTGTCAACGGCGTGATCACCAGCGCGTTCGATGTCGATAACGTCAATGGCTTGCTCATCTTCCAGCCCGGCCATGTTCCGGCCGCCAATACCACCGTCACGGCGGGCTTCCAATTCGACGTCCCCGTGCGCTTCGACGCCGACAAGCTCGAGATCAATCTCAACGGCTTTCGCTCGGGTGCGATCCCCAGCATTCCTCTTGTCGAACTCAGGGTGTGAGCGTCAGTCATGAAGAAACTTATGCCGGCCTTGCAGGCTCATCTCGACTCGGGCGCCACCACGCTCGCGTGGTGCTGGCGGCTGATGCGCCGCGACGGCACGCGCTTAGGCTTTACCGATCACGATGCCGATATATCGTTCGATGGCACCGTGTTTGAAGCGTCCGCAGGCATGACGGCCAGCGAGATCAAGGACAGCGTCGGGCTCTCGGTCGATAATCTCAGCGTCGAAAGCGCACTCAGTTCCGCGCATCTTTCGGACCATGACCTCTCAGCCGGACTCTATGATGATGCGCGGATCGAGATCTGGCGCGTGAACTGGTCCGATGCAACGCAGCGCGTGCTCATGCGCGCGGGTTCTCTCGGCGAAGTCCGTCGGGCCGGTCTCGCGTTCTCCGCTGAAATTCGTGGTCTTGCGCATTATCTGCAGCAACCGCAAGGGCGGCTTTTTCAATACGCCTGCGACGCCACGCTCGATGATAGCCGCTGCGGGGTCGATCTCGCAGGCGTCGCGTATCGCACCACCGCAACCATCATCGCTGCCACCAGTGCGCGTCGCTTCATCGTCAGCACTCCCACCGTCTACGTGAGCGACTGGTTCACGCGCGGGCTCTGTCGCATGACCAGCGGAACCAACAGCGGCGCGGCGATCGAGATCAAGCGCCACCTGCTCGCCAACGACCAGGTAGTCATCGAGTTGTGGCAGGCGCTGTCCGATACGCCACTTCCGGGTGACCTGATGGTGCTGACGGCCGGCTGCGATAAAACACTCGCCATCTGCCGCACGCGCTACGCAAACGCCTTTAATTTCCGTGGCTTTCCGCACATGCCCGGCAACGACTACGTCATCAACGTCGCCCGTCCCGGCGATCCCACCAACAATGGCGCGGCCTTGTTTGCACCATGACCGTGACAGCTTCGCCCACGCCATCGCGTCATGAAATTCCTCGGTCCCACATCGTCGCGTGCGCACGGTCCTGGATCGGCACGCCCTACCACCATCAAGCCAGCATCCGAGACGTCGGCACCGATTGTCTCGGTCTGGTGCGCGGCGTCTACCGCACGCTCTACGGTGTCGAAGCGGCCCCCGTTCCCGGCTATTCCAGCGATTGGGCCGAGGCCAGCGGCCGCGAGACGATGTGGGATGCGGCGCGCATGCACCTGAGCGAAATTGACGTGCGGTGCGGGCTTCCCGGCGACATGCTGTTGTTTCGCTGGCGTGCACGCACCGTTGCCAAGCACGTTGGGATTCTGTCGACACCGCAGCATCTGGTGCACGCCTGCGAGGCGGTTCCGGTCTGCGAAGTCAGCATGACGCCATGGTGGTGGCGGCACGCCGTCGCCGCGTTCCGCTTTCCCGGGGTTGCCGACTGAGCAACGTCGTCGCCAGTTCTGTTTTCAAGCTCGGATGACTCATGGCCACTCTCGCCCTCGGCGCTCTCGGCTCGGCCGCCGGCAGCGCTTTGCTTCCTGCCGGCTTGTCGGTGCTCGGCACCACGATCACGGGCGCTGCCATCGGCTCGCAGATCGGTGCCCTCGCCGGACACGTGATTGACCAGGCCCTGTTTGGTGCCTCGGGCCGGCAACGCGTCGTCGACGGACCCCGCTTGTCCGACGTGCGCATCACCTCATCGACGGAGGGCGCACCGATCCCCAGGCTCTACGGCCGCGCCCGTCTTGGCGGACAGGTCATCTGGGGCTGCAATCTCGATGAAACCGTCGTGCCGAAGGGTTCGAGCGGCAGCGGCGGCGGCAAGGGCGGTCGCGGCTCAAGCAACGCCGGCGTCGATTATCTCTACAGTGCGAACTTCGCCGTGGCCCTTTGCGAGGGGCCCATCTCCAGCGTCGGGCGTGTGTGGGCCGACGGCAAAGAGATCGACCTCAGCACCTACACGTGGCGTCTTTATACGGGCACCCAGACTCAGCCGGCAGATGCCCTGATCGACGCCAAGCAAGGTGCCGGAACCGTCCCCGCCTATCGCGGGCTTGCCTACATCGTCTTTGAGCAAATGCCGCTCGCAGCTTTCGGCAACCGTATCCCGCAATTGTCATTCGAGGTCTTCAGCGCGCTCGATGGTCTTGCTCACCAAATCCGTGCCGTAGCCCTCATTCCCGGCAGCGGCGAGTTTGTCTACTCGCCGACCGAAGTCACGCGCGAAACCGGCCGCGCGAACACCACTTTCGACAACGTCCATTCCCAACAAGGCAGCAGCGATTGGTCTGCGTCGCTTGATCAACTGCAAGCGACGTTGCCCAATGCCGCGTCTGTGTCGCTTGTCGTCAGTTGGTTTGGAACGTCGCTGGACGCGGCACAGTGCCAGTTGCGGCCGGCCGTCGAAAGTGCCGATCGAGTGATCGTCGATAGCGTCTGGTCGGTTGCCGGGCTGACACGCGACACCGCCCCCGTGGTCAGTTCTGTCGCCGGCCGCCCTGCCTTTGGCGGCACGCCGTCCGATCAATCCGTTATCGCAGCCATCCGCGATTTGAAGGCGCGAGGGCTTTCGCCGGTACTCTCGCCGTTCATCCTGCTCGATATTCCTAACGGCAACAGCCTTGCCGATCCCTATTCGGCGGCCCTATCGCAGCCAGCCTATCCGTGGCGCGGGCGCATCACCGTCGCACCTGCCGCGGGTCGTCCCGGCAGTCTCGATAAGATGGCTGCCGCAGCCGCTGCCATCGCCCAATTCGTCGGCACCGCCCACCCGTCCCACTTTTCGCTTTCCGGTGACACAGTCGTCTATGCCGGACCCGCCGAATTCAGTTTCCGCCGCATGATCCTCCACCATGCGATGCTTGCCAAGGCCGCCGGGGGTGTCGATGCCTTCGTGCTGTGCTCCGAGTTGCGCGCGCTTACGCAAGTTCGGTCCGACGTCGGCATCTACCCGTTCGTCGCCGCGCTGCAGGCGCTCGCAACCGATGTCCGCGCCATACTCGGCAGCAGCACCAAAATCCTCTACGCCGCCGATTGGAGCGAATACTTCGGCCATCAACCCGCCGATGGCAGCGGCGACGTGTTCTTCCACCTCGATCCATTGTGGGCCTCGCCCGATGTCGACGCGATCGGCATCGATTGCTATTGGCCGCTGGCTGATTGGCGCGATGACCCCGAGCATCTCGACGCACTGGCTGGCGCGCCATCGATCTACGATCTCGATTATCTGAAATCCAATCTGACAGGCGGCGAAGGTTTTGCGTGGTATTACGCCACGGCAGCCGATCGGATCGCCCAAACGAGGACGCCGATCACCGACGGCGCCCAAAAACCCTGGGTGTTCCGGCCGAAAGATCTGACGACGTGGTGGCGTTCCCAGCACTTCGATCGGCCAGGCGTTGTGGAGCGAGCAACACCCACCGCCTGGGCTGCGCAATCCAAGCCCGTCTGGTTCATGGAACTGGGTTGCCCGGCCGTCGACAAGGGTGCCAATCAGCCAAATGTTTTCGTCGATCCAAAAAGTTCGGAGAGCCTCTACCCCTACTTCTCCACCCGCGCGCGCGATGACGCGATGCAGCGCTTTTATCTGCAGGCGTTCCACGATGCATTCGACCCGGCGTCGGCCGATGGGGTCACCGGCCTCAATCCGACGTCGAGCGTCTACGGTGCACCGATGCTCGATCTGTCACGCATGCACGTCTATTGCTGGGACGCGCGACCCTATCCGGCATTTCCCAACGCCGTAGCAGTCTGGGGCGATTGCGCCAACTGGGCGCTCGGTCACTGGATCACCGGTCGCATCGCCAGCGTGTCGGTGGGCGCACTCTTGCGTCGCGTACTGTCCGATTACGGCTTCGATAGCGTCGACGTGCAAGCTATTTCAGGAGTGTTGCCCGGCCTGGTCATCGATCGCATCATGAGCGCGAGGGACGTGCTGCAACCCCTCGAGTTGGCGTTCTTCTTCGACAGCGTCGAGAGCGAAGGACGCATCAGTTTCCGCCAGCGCAACACGACCTCCACCGGGTTGCAATTCAACGAGATCGATCTGGTCGAACTGCGTGCGTCCTCGGCGCTGGCATCGATCACGCGCGCACAGGAAACAGACCTGCCAGCCGCAGCCAAGATCGCCTACATTTCCACCGACGGCGTCTACCCTCAGTCCATCGCCGAAGCGCGCCGCATTGCCGGCGCTTCTCACCGGATAGCGTCGGCTGTGCTGCCGCTCGTTCTTGAACCCGGTGCCGCAGGAGCCATCGCCGACAGCTGGCTGTTTGAATCCTGGGCCGCGCGCGAGAAAGCCAAGTTCACATTGCCTCCGAGCAAACTTGCGCTCGAACCCGGCGATTCGATCGGCTTGACCGTAGGCGGCCGAAGCTATCGCTTTCGGATCACCGACATCGGCGAGCACGGCGCGCGCGACATTGATGCGCTCAGCCTAGACCCTGACGTTTACCGCGCAGGGCCAGCGGCCGACCGGGCGGCACGCATCGTCGCCGACGTGCCGACCGGACCGCCTTTGGCCGTTCTCTTGGATCTGCCGCAACTGACGACTGACCCAGCCGACACCGGTGCCTATCTTGCGGCCACCAAGTCGCCTTGGCCTGGCACGATCGCGGTTTGGCGCTCGCCAGAAGACACGGGCTTTGCGCTCGACACACTTCTGCCGACGCCGGCGACCATGGGCGTAACCGCCAGTGTGTTACCTGCCGGCCCAGCGTGGCGATTCGATTTCGCCACCATATTGACAGTCGATTTGGCCACCGGCGCGCTCGTGTCGACCACGCCGCTGCAGCTTCTCACGGGTGCAAATCTGGCGGCCGTCGAGCATGCGCCGGACCAATGGGAATTGATCCAGTTCCAGACTGCAACTCTGGTGGGGCCCGGCCGCTATGAGTTGAAGACACTGCTGCGCTGTCAGAAGGGTTCGGATTTGGAGGGCGCGGCAACAGCGGCTGTCGGCAGTCGCTTCGTGTTGCTCGACGGGTCTATCGCTGCCTCGATCATCACGCCCGACGATGTTGGCACACTTTTCAACTGGCGCATCGGACCGGCGTCGCGCGCCATCGGTGATGCGACATATTTGGCGCCCCAGCATAAGTTCCGCGGTGTCGGTCTGCGTCCGTTGCGGCCCGCGCAATTGCGTGGACAACGCAACGCCGCGGGCGATCTGCAACTCTCTTGGCTTCGCCGCACCCGGCAAAACGGCGATAGCTGGGAACCGAGCGACGTGCCCCTCGCTGAAGACAGCGAGAGCTACGTCGTGGATGTTCTGTCGAACGACGGCAGCGGCGCGGTGGTGCGCAGCGTGCAGACGTCGACCGCGTCGTTTGCCTATACCGTCTTGCAGCAAACTGCTGACTTTGGCTCGCCGCAGGCCAGTTTGACGTGGCGGGTCGCGCAGATCAGTCGCGCAGTGGGTCCCGGCCCCGCTACGACCGCCACACTGTGACAGACCCGAACGGTCGAGGGCCTCTGATGGACATGAAGCGCCAGTCTCCCTGGCTCGACCAGGCGTGGCCGGAACTCGGCACGAGCGCATTGGCCGGGCCGCTCACTTCCGGCCATGTCAGTGCGTACTACGCCGACGCCGGCCACCCCGAAGTCGCCGGTGATGACGTCGCGTGGTGCGCAGCCTTCGTCGGTGCATGTTTGGAACGCGCCGGGATCCGCTGCACGCGCTCGCTACTGGCGCGATCGTATCTCGATTATGGTGCCGTGCTCGCCGAACCGGAAGTCGGGTGCCTCGCAATCTTCGCGCGCGGGTCCAATCCACAACACGGGCATGTCGCATTCGTGGTCGGCAGCACCGCCGCGTCACTGATCGTTCTCGGTGGCAACCAGGGGCATTCGGTGTCGGTTGCCGAGATGCCGCGCAGCCAGCTTCTCAGCCTCCGGTGGCCGGGCGCCTCTGTCTCTGTCGTTGATTCTGCAACTTCTGCAGCTCCAGACCAGCCGGCGGCGTTTGCCGCAGCACTGAAACATGTTCTCGAAATGGAGGGTGGTTACACCGACGACCCCTACGATCCCGGTGGGCCGACAAATCTTGGTATCACCCTTGCGGATTTGGCGGCCTTCAACCACATCGACGTAACCGCCGGCAACCAGAGTAGCCTGCGGGATCGAGTGCGGGCGCTTACCAAGGCAGACGTCGCGCCGATTTATGAGCAGCGTTATTGGCTGCCATCTCACGCAACGGCCTTGCCCGCCCCACTGGCGCTTTTTCATTTCGATACATCCGTCAATCACGGGCTGGTTGCTGCTGCCGTCATGCTCCAGCAAGCATTGTCCGTCGACGCGGATGGCGACATCGGACCGCTGACGCTCGCCGCAGCTGCGGCCTGTGACGCCGCCTCCACGGTCGATACTTACGCCGAAATTCGTCGCAACCGCTATCGGGCACTGCCGACCTTTTGGCGGTTCGGCCGTGGCTGGCTGGCCCGCGTCGATGCGACCTGCGCCTCGGCCCATGCAACTTCAAATCTACCCCCGCCGTCCCCACCCAAAAGGATCCCGACCATGGCCCCGACTTCGACTTTACCCAATGATGCTCCGATCTCGCCGTCCCCGAACAGCCCGATGCCGTCGCCGAAATGGTGGGGCCAGTCGGTCACGATCTGGGGCACCATCGTGACGACGCTTGCCACCGTATTGCCGGTCGTGGGGCCACTGGTCGGGCTCAACATTTCCGCTGACCTTATACACCAGCTGGGCGATGGCATCATTCATGTGGCGCAGGCAGCCGGCGGCGTGATAGGGATTTTAATGACGATCTACGGCAGGACGCGCGCGATCCAACCCCTGGTCCGTCGCGACTTTCTGCTCAAGCTTTGACGGATTTCCTGGCGGTTTGCGTTAACGGGTTGGTCTGTCGCCAGGACACTAGCCCGTGGCACGTGATGCGGGCTATAGTGAGTGGCGAGACCCACAAAAGGATCAGTTCGTGCGCGCACTCGTCGTCGAAGATGACAAGAACCTCAATCGCCAGTTGGTCGACGCGCTGACGGATGCCGGCTTTGCGGTAGATTCAGCAGCCGATGGCGAAGAAGGTTTTTTTCTCGGCGAAACCGAGCCCTACGACGTTGTCGTGCTCGACATCGGATTGCCGAAAATGGATGGACTGTCCGTGCTCGAGCAATGGCGGCGTCAGGACAAGAAAATGCCCGTCATTTTGTTGACCGCCCGTGATCGCTGGAGCGACAAGGTGTCGGGTATGGACGCAGGTGCTGACGATTATCTGGCCAAGCCGTTCCACATGGAGGAGTTGCTCGCACGCGTTCGCGCGCAGGTGCGCCGTGCGTCTGGCCATGCGAAGTCGGAGATCGAGTGCGGCACGCTGCGGCTCGATACGAAAACCGCGCGCGTCACCGTCGATGGTCAACCAGTCAAGTTGACGAGCCACGAATACCGGTTGCTCGCTTATCTGCTTCACCACAACGGTCGCGTCGTATCGCGGACCGAACTCGTCGAACATCTTTACGAACAGGACTTCGATCGCGATAGCAACACCATCGAGGTGTTCATTGGCCGCCTGCGCAAGAAGATTCCACCCGAAATGATCGTGACGATCCGTGGTCTCGGCTATCGCCTGTCCCCCGACGGCAATGACGCGTAATTCGCTCGCGTTCCGACTGTTCGCCACGGCGGCGGCGTGGACGCTGGTCGTCCTGCCGATGGCTGGCTTATTGATATATACGCTGTATCGCACGGACATTGTGACAAGCCACGATCGTCGCTTGAAACTTTTGCTGACCGTCATCCGTGCGGACAGCGTCGATCACGGTGGCGATGAGCCGGGGTCGCCAAAAGACGCAGGCGAGCCGCTGTTCACAGTCTCCCAGTCGGGTTGGTATTGGCAGATCAAACCGCTGGACAACAAGCCTGGCCGCCGCCTCGCTTCCGAATCACTCGCCGAGGATAGTTATCCGCTGCCGAGTGAAATCGGCATTGCTCCCGGCGACAACGAAGAGCGATGGGCCATCGTCCCTGGCCCGAACAATCAAGTTTTGCGCTGCGTCGAAGTCATGCACTTTTTCGGCGAGGGCGCCGATGCCAAGCGCTATTCGATTTCCGTCGCCGGCACGCTCGCCGAGGTCGATCGCAGCCTGTCGTCGTTCAGCACGCGGTTGATACAGGCGCTGGCGTTGTCGGGGGTCGGCTTGCTGTTCGTGACCTTGTTCCAGGTGCGGTTTGGGCTGCATCCCCTGCGGCAAGTCGAAAAGAGCCTCGCTGCTATCCGCGTCGGTGAGGCGACCCGGTTGATTGGTGACTTGCCCGCCGAAATCAAGCCGCTGCAGATAGAACTCAATGCACTTCTCAAGTCCAACCAGGATGTCGTCGAGCGCGCGCGTACCCAGGTCGGCAATCTTGCGCATGCGCTAAAGACACCGCTTGCGGTATTGCTCAATGAGGCACGCGATGATCATTCCGCACTCGCCGGCAAGGTGACGGAGCAGACGCAGTTGATGCGCGACCAAGTTACGCATTACCTCAATCGTGCCAGGATGGCAGCCAACGTCGGGATCATCGGGCACACGACGGATGTGCGGGACGTCAGCGAGGCGTTGTCTCGCACCTTATTGAAGATTTACCGGGACCGGCACATCGAGTTGGAGATTGAGTGTCCGCTGGAGCTGAAGTTCAGGGGGGAACGGCAGGATCTGGAGGAGATGCTCGGCAACCTGATGGATAATGCCTGTAAGTGGGCTCACCAGCGTGTGCGCGTCATTGCCCGCCTGCGTCCCGACGGCAACCCTCACCATACCCTCGAGATCGCCATCGAGGACGATGGCCCGGGGTTATCGTCCGACCAACTTGCCCATCCCGTCCAGCGCGGCCTACGTCTCGACGAAACCAAGCCGGGCTCCGGGCTCGGCCATTCCATCGTCGCCGAACTTGCGCAGGCCAACAACGGAGATTTTCAACGGTCGCCATCCGACCTTGGCGGATTACGCACTCTGCTGGTGCTGCCCGCAGTTTGACCACGGTTTCGGCCGAGGGTGGCGCGTTACGGCAAGGGACTGTCGTACAACTTGCCGCGTCGAGATCGCGCGGTGCTTGGGCCTTGCGTTCGTGATCGACAGCTTTTAACGAGATCGACGATGGTAGAGGCGGACGATGCTGCTTTGGGTGATGTTCGGCTGTTTGACGGCGGTGACGCTGGCAGCAGTTCTGCGACCGTTGTTTGGATCGCCCCGTGCAGCGCCGGAACAAGCGCCATCCAACCGACCGCACGCGGCGCCAGCGCCGGCCGAACTCGCGGTCTACACCGACCAACTCGATCAATTGAAACATCAACTTGCGCAAGGCCAACTCGACGCCGGCGAGTATGAGCAACTCCGCGTAGAGGTTGCCCGCCGCATTTTGCGGGCGGACGATCAGCCGACCGGCAGCGCCGTGGCCAAGCGCGAGAATTTGGCTTGGTCGGGCATGACGATGGTCTTGGTGCCTTTATCGTGTTTGGCTCTTTATGCGTTCCTGGGATCACCAAACATACCCGGCCGACCGTACGCCGCAAACGCCGGCTCGCTCGCCAACGCCTCGGCGGCCGAATTGATCGCCAAGGTCGAGGCAAGATTGGCAGCCCACCCGGACGACGTCCGAGGCTGGGACGCGATTGCACCGATCTATTTCAAGCTTGAGCGGTTTGCCGACGCGGCCGACGCCTATCAGCGCGCGATGCGGTTGACGGGCGAGACACCGCCGCGATTGGCCGGCTTCGCCGAGGCGACCGTGCTGGCAAACGATGGTATCGTGACCGAACTGGCGCGGATCGCGTATCAGAAGCTCGCGTTGGTGGATGCGAGCCGTTTTGAGCCACGCTTTTGGCTGGCGCTTGCCAAGGAACAGGACGGCAAACGCGACGAAGCGGCCGCAGATTATAGGGCTATTCTCGCCGAAGCGCCGGTGGACGCTCCGTGGCGTGAGATGGTGGAACAAAGACTTGCGACCGTGTCACCATCGTCGCCGCGCCCGCGTGGTCCGAGCAGCGCCGACGTCGCCGCTGCAGCTGTGTTGCCGGAGGCCGATCGGGCCGCGATGATCG
>JANXYD010000275.1 GCA_025350265.1 Hyphomicrobiaceae bacterium
CCGGACATGGCGTTGCCGCCGTTTTTTGGCCGCTGCCATTAACGCGATCTTTAGCATCGTACCGTAACGATACATGCACGGGCGGCGTAAATGAGACCCCGCCCATCTGGTTCAGTTCGAGAGCGCGTTCGGTGTGTGCCGGCTCTCAGTCACCCCCGTAGTATTGTTGCAACCGTCAAAGGTCAGTTTGTCATGCTTAAGAAAGCCACCCTCGCACTCTTCGCAGTCGCAGCCCTGGGCACCGGCAATGCGAACGCCGGCACTGCCACCGGCACCTTCACCGTCTCGGCCACAATCGCCGGCAGCTGTACTTCCATTACCCCGGTTCCGCTGAATATCGGCACGCTGTTCGGTACCAATCAGAGCGCGACCCTTACGTCGACGACCATCAACGTCACCTGCTCCGCTGGTCTTCCGTACACGCTGACGATCGATTACGGAACAAGCGGCGCTTTTTTTGCTCGTAACATGAAAAGCGGTACGAACCTGCTGAGTTACGTGCTCTACACCGACATCAACCGAACCACCCAATTCGGCGACATCGGTGGCAACGGACAGAGCACATCGGGCGGTGTGGCTCCTGCCGACGGCAGCACTTCCGGCGGCATCAACACGCATAAGATTTTCGTTACCGTTCCGGTGCAGCCAACGCCGGCGATTGGTACTTATCAAGACACCCTTACGGCCACGGTCAGCTTCTGATCACCTGATTATCCTTTGAAGGAGACAGCAATATGCGAGTCTGTGCTGCAACCGTTTTTGCGTCAGCTTTAATCGTGTCGCATGCCGTGCCCGCTAGTGCTGCCTCCTTGCAGGCCTCACCAGTCACCGTCGAGATCCAAACACCGGCCTCGACGTCGACCGTGACGCTGCGCAACGAGGGCGACGCGCCACTCAATGCGCAAATCCGGGTGTTCCGTTGGTCCCAGGTCGACGGAAAGGAGCGTCTTGAGCCAACAAACGACGTCGTGGCCAGCCCTCCGATGGCCACACTCGGCCCCAAAGCCGACTATCTCGTCCGCCTGGTGCGGCTGTCGAAGACGCCAGCTGTAACGGAAGAGACCTTCCGCATAGTTGTCGACGAAATACCTGAAGCCAAGCTGCAGAGCAGCGGCGTCAATATCGCCATGCGCTACTCAATCCCGGTTTTTGTCGAACCCAAGCAGATTGACGGTGCCAAACTCACCTGGACTGCCGAACACATCAACGGACAGTTCGTGGTCAAGGCCGTAAATACCGGTGATCGACGGGTTCGTGTGTCCGAATTGAAGGCCTCAGACGCTTCGGGGGCGGTGGTCTCCTTCGGCAATGGCCTCAATGGTTATGTTCTCGCGCGTTCTTCCAATCAATGGGTCGCATCGAGCGCTGCAGTCAAAATAGGAAATGCAGGTTCGGTTACGATCAGCGCCAAGGGCGACGCCGGGCCTATCAATGCAAAAACGTCGAGCAACGCGAGCCGGTGAGCTTGTCGCCACGGCCTGCTTGCTGCTGATGTGTTGTTGCCTTGCTCCCTTCGGAGTGGCCGCGCAGTCGCCGGAAGTAACAGGCCAAGCAAACAAACTCCTTCAACTCGCTGTAACCATCAACGGGCAGGCCACAAACGTCATTTCGCAATTCAGCGATCTGGGTGGTGGTCGGCTTGCGGGCGCGCGCAGCGAATTGGAAGAACTCGGCGTCAAAGTCCCTGGCAGCGGCCCGCCAAGCGAAAGCATCCGGCTGGACGCGCTGAAGATGCTTGCCTACAGCTATGACGAGCGCTCGCAGTCGGTTGACCTCCGGCTCAGTGACCAGCATCGCTTGCGCAAATCATATAGCCCCGACGACGGTGGCCCTCCTGCGAAGGCGCAGCCTTCCAACACTGGCGCGGTTCTCAACTACAATCTTTTCGCGGCTTCGCGGCAAAATGCGCTCGGCTTGAGCCAACCGTCCTTTGAAGGCGCGAATGCAAGCCTGGACGGCCGGTTGTTGTCGCCAGTGGGAACCGTCTCGCAGACGGCCATCGCCGGCACTACACTCGCGCAACAGTCCAACCTGCTGCGGCTGCAGACGCAATATAGCTATGACGACGACGAAACGTTGACGTCCTATCGCGCGGGCGACGGCATTTCCGGTGGCTTGAGCTGGACGCGACCGATCCGGTTCGGAGGCGTGCAAATACAGCGCAGCTTCAGTTTGCGGCCGGACCTTGTCACAACATCGGTACCGACCCTGACCGGCAGCGCCGCCGTGCCGTCGACTGTGGATGTGTACGTCAACAGCATCAAGGCCTACTCGCAACAGGTCGGGGCCGGGCCGTTCCAACTCAGCAACATTCCGATGATGACCGGCAGCGGCATGGCGCGCGTCGTCATCCGCGACGCCGCCGGCCACGAAACCGAATCGTCGACGCCGTTCTACTCCGCGCCGCGGGTTCTCAAAGAGGGCGTTTTCGATTTTTCGGTTGAAACCGGGCTGCCACGACTAAACTTCGGCGTTTCGTCAGACGACTACTCGGAGCAGCTTGTCGGTTCCGGCAGCCTGCGCCTTGGTATCACCGACTGGCTCACCGGCGAGGCCCATGCGGAAGGTGGCGCTGGACTGATCAATGGCGGCGTCGGTGTGGTGGCGAAGGTCGCCGGAATAGGCGTTGCCAGTGCGGCCGTTTCAGGCAGCAATACAAGCAGCAATTCCGGCACCCAGGGCTACGTCAGCTTCGACACGCGCATCGACAAAATCTCGCTGCATGCCCAGGCGCAGCGCACCTTCGGCACCTATGACGATCTCGCGTCCGTCACCGCGCAATTGAAGCCGACGCTACAATATCTCGTCGGCGGCATCCCCGTCTTCGCCGGGCCGATCGGATCGATAAAACCGCCGCGCGCGATCAACACGATTTCGGCGAGCCTGCCGACGTTGATCGATGCATCGTTCATCAACCTGGCATACCTGAACCTCGTGCCGGACGATGTCGGAACCAAACCATCGCAACTCGTGTCGCTGTCGTACACCCGCAATTTGCCTATGAACGCCACGATGTTTGCGACCGCCTATAAAGATATCAACGACAGCCACAGCGCCGGTCTCTTTGTTGGCGTCAGCATTCCGCTCGGCAAAGGCGTTTCTGCATCGACAACCGTCGCACGGACCAAAGCAGGGAGCACCGTTTCCGCAGATCTTTCGAAGCCGCTGGGGCAGGACGTCGGATCGATCGGCTGGAGTGTGCACGAAGGCGAAGGCCCGCAAGCCTACCGATTCGGGGCGGCCAGCTATCGTGCGTCGGAAGCGCGCGTGGAAGCTTCCGTTCGTCAGGACGCCGCCGGTTTGCGCGGCACGGCCGAAATGGAAGGTGCACTGGTCGTGATGGGTGGGAAGGTGTTCGCCGCAAATCGCATCGACGACGGTTTTGCCGTGGTCACTGTCGGCGCGCCCGGAGTGAAGGTGCTGCGTGAGAACAATGCGGTCGGCGAAACCGACGAGGACGGCCAACTGCTCGTGCCGAACCTCAATTCGTACCAGCGCAACAAAATCGCCATCGACGTGAACGGCCTGCCGCTCGACACCCTGGTCGATGCCACCTCACAGGTCGTAACCCCCGGGTTGCGCGGCGGTATCGACGTACGCTTCGACGTCAAAAAGGATGTTCCAAGCGCTGTGGTCGTGTTGCATTCGATCGAAGGCAAAGACATTCCGGCGGGTTCGGCCGGCCGGTTGGACGGAAGCGCCGAAGCGTTCGTGGTCGGCTACGACGGCCGTGCTTATATCAAAGGGCTGAAGCACAGCAACACCATCACGGTCACTGTTGCCGGACACGACTGCAAGGCCGTTTTCCAATTCAAACCCGTCGATGGAGGCCAGGCGATGATCGGCCCTCTGGTGTGTCAATGAACGGAATTGTCCTCATGCCGAGACGCCGGAAACTCCTTCGCCTCGCAATGACGATGTTTGCATTTCTGGTCATATCGATTGGTGCCGATCCGGCCAAGGCGCAGGTCTGCACCACGAGTTACTCAAACTTCAACTTCGGCACGGTCGACCTGACAACCGGCGCTGGTTATCCGACATCAGCGACCAGTACCGTTTCGTGCAGCGGAACGGCAAACCAAGTGATCTACGTTTGCGGTGGCGTGAATACGGCTGACCCTTTTTATATAGGGCCGGTCAAGTTCAGTTTGTTTCAGGATGCGTCGGGACTATCGCCCTGGACCGGCAACGGCAGCCTGAAGATCGGTTTAAATGGTACGGCGAGCCTTAATCAGACCGTCTATGCCCGTTTGGCAGGGGGGCAGATGCAAACCGCACCCGGTAGCTATCAGACAGGTGGCGCGGCGATAGCGCTGTCAAGCTACGGCCTAACGTCGGTATGCGGAACCGCTATGACGGCACAAGTGCCCGCACAGTTGATCTATCCAGCAAGCTGCCGGATCAGCGCGCAAGACCTGACTTTCAGTCCAGGCGGGCTCCTGACCACTGTGACCGACGCGTCGTCAATCATTTCGGCAACGTGCAGTTTCTCCTCGCCGTACGACGTGCTGCTTGATGGCGGCCAATCAGTTGCGACCAACCCCACGCAACGCAAACTTACCTTCGGCGGCAATGAAATCGTGTACGGGCTGTACCAAGATGCGGCCTACAGCCTACCGTGGGGGAGCACGATCGGTTCGAATACGGTTGCGGGTTCCGGAACGGGGCAAACCCAATCCCTGCGGGTTTACGGACGCATTCCGAAGCAAGCGACGCCGCCACCGGGCACTTATCAAGACCGGATTATCGTCACGATCAGCTATTGAATACGTTCTCAGAGGGGGCACTTTAGGGCCAAAGGCGAGCTGCGCCACGTACCCCGGAAGCGTCGCCCCATCGAGGGGCGCGTATATCCACTGCCTTGTCGCTCGCCAAAATGTAAGGTGCCATCAAGTTTGGCAAAACGTCGTAGAGATGGGTCAATTGTGAGAGCCCGCCACCCAAGACGATCACATGCGGATCGAGAATGTTGCAAATCAAAGCAAGGCCGCGCGCCAGCCGATCCGCATGGCGGTCGAGCGTCGCTAACGCCGCAGTGTCGCCAAGGCCGGCGGCCTCGACGATCTGTTCGCCGCTCAGCCGAACGCCGTTTCGGCGCTGATGATCGTTCGTCAGTCCCGTGCCCGACACCCACGTTTCCAGGCAACCTTTGCGGCCGCACCAGCATGTCGTCACATCGAACTCATCAGGCTTCAGCCATGGCAACGGTGTGTGCCCCCATTCGCCGCTGATGGCGCGCGGTCCATCGACCAATCGGCCATCAACGGTGATGCCGCCGCCGCAGCCGGTGCCGATGATCACCCCAAAGACGGTGCCTGCCCGCGCCGCCGCTCCGTCCGTGGCCTCTGAGAGCACGAAACAATTGGCATCATTCGCCAAACGCACCGGCCGTTCAAGGCGGGCCTCCATGTCGGCTTTGAAGGATTTGTCATTGAGCCAGGTCGAGTTGGCGTTCTGCACCCGCCCGGTCGATGGGGCAATGCATCCCGGCATGCCAATCCCCACCGTTGCTGCGCGCACCGCGTCCGCTTCCAGTTCGCTCACGATCGCCGCCAGCGCTTCGATTGTCGCTGCGTAGTCGCCGTGTGGCGCAGGACGCCTCGCCTCAGCCGTCACTTTGTCGCCCGTATCGAACAAAATACCGGCGATCTTGGTTCCACCTAGATCGATGCCGATGCGCAGATTGCCGGGTGCGGATGTCGAAACGCTCGTCATGGTCCTTTGACTCGGTTCACATGCTGCCCTCTGGCGCAGGGCCTTGTAGTATGACTTGCGCCTGCACGATCTCTTCCGGTTTGCGCCTGAGGTTAGCGCCAAACACCAACAACAGGCTTTCGTCGCAAACGATGTGGTCGAGGGCTGCAGCCAATACCCCATGGTTGCCTTCTGCCAAACTTTCAGCGAGTTGTTGCGGATCCATGCCGCTGTCTGCCAAAAAGCGTGTCAGCCGGGTCGGCTCGTAGGTCAGGAACGCCATCGCCTCGGCTGCGATAGCTTCCGCAGCAGCATGATCCAACGGTGGCGCTTTCGGCTGTTTGAAACGCATCGGCAGTCTCATTCGCGGTTTTTTTTGCAGGCGACCGGGCATCCGCACTTGGGGTTAAGCGATTTCTTACCTGTCCGGGCGCAGTGTCGGTTCAACGAGACCTCTCGACGGCACCCGCCGTGAGCAGCATCCGGCGTGTATCCGATCATGACCTATCAGGAAACAGCATCGGGAATCCAGGCCCGTCAGACTGAAAATCGTGGTCCGACTGCTAGCGTTAAGGCACCGGTTGTTCTTATCGTCGAAGACAACGAACTCAACATGAAGTTGTTTCGCGACCTATTAGCTGCCTACGGCTACGCAACCATCGAAACGCGCAGCGGCGTCGACGCCCTCAAGCTTGCCCGCCAACATCGGCCAGCCCTTATCCTGATGGACATTCAATTGCCCGAAATCTCCGGGCTTGAGGTTACAAAATGGCTCAAGGACGACGATGAACTTGCCGCCATCCCTGTTGTCGCTGTCACCGCGTTCGCAATGAAGGGCGATGAGCAACGTATTCGCCAAGGCGGATGCGAGGCCTACATCTCCAAGCCCATTTCCATTGCCGGTTTCATCGCCACCGTCCGCCGGTTCGCGGGTGAGGCCTAAGCGACCTTGCCACCAAACGCTATCTGATGAAGGACGCAAATGACAGCCCGAGTCTTGGTTGTTGACGACATCGTTGCCAACGTCCGCCTTCTCGAAGCGCGGCTGACGGCGGAATATTTCGAAGTCTTAACCGCGTTCAGCGGCTTGGAGGCGCTCGAATTGCTGGCCCGAGAACGCGTCGATGTCGTCTTGCTCGATGTGATGATGCCGGGCATCGACGGCTTTGAGACGGCGCGACGCATCAAGGCCGACGCCAGGACCCAGCATGTCCCGATCATCATGGTGACCGCGCTCGATCAGAATTCAGACCGCATCCAAGGGCTGCAGGCCGGTGCCGACGACTTTCTCCGCAAGCCAGTGGACGACGTGGCGCTGGTCACGCGCGTGAAGAACGTCGCGCGCTTGAAGTCGCTCAACGACGAGATGATCGCGCGCGCTGCGACAAGCCAGCAAATGGGGCTGTCGAGTTCCCCATTCCTCAACTGGGCCGAAGCCGGCAACAGCGGCCGAATTCTTCTGGTCGAGGACCATCCTCGCGCCGCTCAACGCATGGTGGATACGCTTTCCAAGGCCTATCGCGTCGACGTCGAGCCAAATCCACAGAGCGCGCTACTGAAAACCGGAGACGCGGCTTACGATCTTTTGATCGTCTCGCTATCGCTTGCGGACGCGGACGGCCTTCGGCTGTGCAGTCAGGTGCGCTCGCTCGATCGCACCCGGCATATGCCGCTGATTATTCTCGTTGAAGAAGGCGAGCAGGCACGACTGTTGCGCGGGCTGGACATGGGCGTGAACGATTATCTTTCCCGGCCGGTGGACAGCAACGAGTTGCTCGCCCGCGTGCGGACACAGATCACGCGCAAGCGCTATTCCGATATCCTTCGCAACCGGATCGATGAAAGCGTCGAAATGGCCATAACCGACGGGCTGACGGGGCTCTACAATCGTCGCTACATGGAAACGCATCTGGCGACATTGGTAACACAAGCACAGCAAACCGGCCGGCCACTCTCGCTGTTGATCGCCGACATCGACCATTTCAAGCGGGTGAACGATACGCACGGCCACGACGCAGGCGATACGGTGCTGCGCGAATTTGCCACGCGCTTCCGCCGCAATACCCGCGGCATCGACTTGGCCTGCCGTTTGGGTGGCGAGGAGTTCGTCATCCTTATGCCTGAAACGGAATTGCGCCGCGCCTTTCAAATCGGGGAGCGGCTGCGCGCTGCTATCGCGGCCGAAACGTTCAGGCTCAGCCCAGACAAAACGTTGCGCATGACCGCCAGCGTTGGCGTCTCGACACTTGAGGCCGCTGACGACACGTCGGCCGCGCTCTATAAACGCGCCGATAACGCACTTTATGCGGCCAAGCGCGAGGGGCGCAACCGTGTGATGGCCGACGCCGCCTAAACAGTAAAGTGGCCACGCAAGCGACCGGCCTGCGTGGGCTCGATCCCGGACATGCCATGCCGAAGCCAAAGACACCGCTACTCACTGTCGATGCCGTCGTGTTCGACCTTGAGGGACGCCTGCTGCTCATTCGTCGCAAAAAGCCACCTTTCATCGGCGGCTATGCCTTGCCCGGAGGCTTCGTCGATATCGGTGAGACGGTAGAGGCTGCATGCATGCGCGAACTGCGAGAAGAAACCGGCGTGTCGGCCTCCAAGCTGACGCTGATCGGGATCTATTCCGATCCGTCGCGTGACCCACGGTTTCACACGTGTTCGGCCGCCTATCTCGTCAAGACCCGCCAGTACAAGGCCATCGCTGGTGATGACGCAGCGGCGGTCGAATGGGTTGGAAATTGGAAATCGGTCGATCTCGCGTTCGATCATCGCAGTATCGTCATGGACGCCGTGCGCCTCATTCGCCGGCTGCATTGATGCGATGCGACGCGGATTGCGATCACACGTTGAGCCGAAGAAGATAGGGCTGACCGGCTTGTGAGAAATCGCCGGGTCCCATGGCTTCAACGGCCTCAATCAACCGTCCGCCGCGTTCGAGCAAGGTGTCGGCATGGCGCACCATCAGCGCGTTCGGCTGGGCACTGGCAGATGCCACCCGAAGAGCCCCGGCGAAAATCTCTGCTTCGATGTCTGGCCGGAGCGCGCAAGCAATAGCCAGCGAACTCGCCGTCGAACGGCTGATACCAGCGAAGCAATGGACAAGCAAAGGACGTTCGCCACCTGTTTCCACCGCCCAGCGCCTGCCGAATGCAATCACGTCGCCGACGTGGTCGCTCGTCGGCACGATCATGCCAGCCTCGTGTTCCGAAATGTCGGCGACTGTTATCTTCAAGTGATTGGCGGGATCAACGCCGACCGGGGTGGGCGGAAATGGAGTGATCCCGCCAAGCAAGCTCAATATGTGGCTCGGCTTGACCCTTTCGGAAACACTCTCAACCATCCTCAACGAACAAATATGTATGATCGACATGCGAACTCCCATCAGGTCGAAAGGCAAGCGAAGCGTTGCAAAAACTCTGCGTTGGCGCGCTCGGCCGGCATTGGGACCAACGCAGCCAGCCTGTTGGAAACGGGTGGAGGGAGCTTAGGTTTTCCGAAGAAGCGAGCCGCTTCGTCGGTGCTGAAGCCTGCCAATACAGTTGCCTCGAAGTAGGCGGCTATATGGTCGGCGGTCTTGATCGCCGATACGACGACACCCGGAACGGGATCTGCAATGTCGAAGCGCCTGTGTATGGCACGCAGTAAGCGTATCTCGAAGGATTTATAATCGATACCGACGGCGACCTTGAATGGGCTGATGAGATCGCCGATCACATATTCAGGCGCATCGTGCAGCAGCGCCGCCCGACGCCACATGGTCGGCCATCCTGGGTTCAGTTCACGAGCGATGTCTTCGACGATCAGGGAATGCTGCGCAACCGACAATGCATGGGCACCCTGGGTTTGCCCATTCCAGCGTGCGACGCGAGCCAATCCGTGCGCGATATCTGCAATCTCGATGTCGAGCGGCGAGGGATCGAGAAGGTCCAATCGGCGGCCTGACAACATTCGCTGCCATGCACGCGCGCCTGTTTGCGCGTTCGCGACACTTTTTGCCATCTCAGGGTTCCGTGAACGTCAGCTCTTGTCCTGCTGGAAGCGGCTGGAAATATGATGCCAAAAGCGTCGGCGTGACGTCGGCAAGCTTGGAGGGCGACCACCGTGGTGACCTGTCTTTCTCGACCAGCAGCGCGCGGATGCCTTCCGGAAATTCACCGTCATCATAGAGGCGGGTGACAAGCCGATACTCGACTGTAAGCGCTGCCTCCAGCGTTGGTAAGGTCCGTGCACCGCGAATAGCGGCCAGCGTCAGCTTCAATGCCTTCGGCGATTTGCTTGCGAGATCGGCGGCGACGCGTTGAGCGAGAGGATCTGTATAGCCGAGCGCTGCTCGATGCATGTCCTCGACGCTGTCGCAGGCGAAGATCGCCGTGATAAGTTCGCGTTTTTCAGCAAGCCTGGAGGGAGGTACGGGAATGTCGGCGAGGTCGTCGAACGTTTCTTCGATCGATCCGCCGCGATCATCGACGAGACGTGCCGCAAGGCCTGCGAGATCGGCGCGCGGCATATAAAAGTCAGCGAACCCAGCCTGGATCGCATCGGCTCCGTCCATGCGCGCGCCGGTCAGGCCTAGATATTCGCCGAAGCGCCCCTGTGCATGAGCAAGCAACCACGTGCCCCCTACATCTGGCACCAGACCGATCGCCGTTTCGGGCATCGCGAGCATGGTCTTCTCGGTGACAACGCGATAGCGCCCATGCGCTGACAGGCCGACCCCGCCTCCCATGACGACGCCATCCATCAGCGCAACATAAGGCTTGGGATAGCGCTTGATCGCAGCATTGAGACGATATTCGTCACGCCAGAAGGCTGCTGCCAGTTGCGGAGCGGGGTCGGTGCCCCGCGCGCTGGCGTTATAAAGAGAGATGACGTCGCCACCGGCGCAGAGGGCGCGATCGCCGCTGCCGTCGAGGATCACAACCTGCACGGCTGGATCGGCGCGCCAACGCGTCAGGGCGGCAGCTATGTCGGTGATCATCCCGTATGTCAGCGCATTGAGGGCGTCTGGACGGTGCAAAGTGATCCGCCCGGCGCGACCTTCGCGGCGGATAAGACATTCGGCTGCGGGTGCGGGCATTAGCGGATCCAAGTCTGACGGCATGATCGTCTCAGGCTTTACCGATAAGCCCGGCCGAGTGCAACGGTCGGAAAATTTGAGCGCCGCAAGGCCACTTGAAACCTTGTGCCGCTGCGGTCATTGATAGGATGTTGGCTGGACCGCGTTTACCCGTTTAATTGGAGTTTGAGCATGTCGCACGGGGTTGGCATATTGAGGTGGACTGTTGCCATTGCGATTCCGCTTGCAACAGTCGGTTCACTGCCTGCATCGGCGAAGACATGCAGCGAGTTACGGGCGCTCTGCTACACCATGCGCGATGACAAATCAGACTGCACGCGGCCCTACCAGCGCTGCCTCTCGACGGGCAGTTTCATAACGCCACTTGGGCGCGTCTTCAAAGCCACCAAATAATTGACACTGGTGTCGGGTCATTCCGCTGATGCGCGGAAGCCGCTTCAAGCAAGCCAAATCCCCCACAGAAAAATGCGGAGAACAGTTCATGATCAAGTCGCCAGCCGACTGGCTCGTCGAAACAGATTGGCTCGCCAGCCACCTGACCGCGCCGGATGTTGTCGTGCTGGACGGATCCATGCATTTGCCGACATCAGGCCGGAACGCCAAGGCTGAGTATGAAGCGGCACACATTCCAAATGCGATTTTCTTCGACATCGATGCGATTGCCGACAAAACAAATGCGCTGCCACACATGCTACCGTCAACGGCGCAGTTCGCCAGCCAAGTAAAAAAAATGGGCATCGGCGATGGCAGCCGAATCGTCGTCTATGACAGCGAGGGCTTATATTCGGCCGCCCGGGTCTGGTGGATGTTTCGCGTGATGGGACACGACGATGTGGCCATTCTGAATGGCGGGCTTAAGAAATGGCGAGCAGAAAACCGAGCGTTGGATGATTTGCCGCCGCCGCTGCGCACGGCGCGGCATTTCACGCCACGATTTCGCGCCGATCTGGTCCGCGACTGGGCGGATGTGCAGGGATTGATCGGCGACGAGAGCACGCAAATCGTTGACGCGCGGGCGGCACAACGCTTTGCCGGCGCAGTGCCGGAACCACGCGCCGGCCTGCGAGCCGGTCACATTCCTTCTGCGAAGAACGTGCCTTTTCAGAACCTGTTGGCAGCTGATGGAACGTTGCAAAAGCAGGATCAATTGCGCGGAATTTTCGAGGCCGCGAATGTCGACGTCACGCGTCCTGTGGTGGCCTCGTGCGGCTCAGGCGTTACCGCTGGAGTGATCGCCTTCGCACTTGCGCAACTTGGCCATCCCGACGCCGCGGTATACGACGGCTCGTGGACGGAATGGGGTGGCCGGGCGGATCTGCCGATCGAGAAGGGATGAGAATGTCCGCGACTGTACAGTGCATCGATCAGGCCCCGGGCGGCGTCAATAGCGCAGCCCGGGGCTCTATGATGTCGAGTTACTTATAGTAACCGACGCCGCAGGTCTGGTCGGTGACCCTGGTGATGAAGCTAGTTTTTTGCACCGGCGTGGTGTCGGCACCGGGGCGGGGGAACATATAGTTCACCTCGTTGATCTTGCCCTCGACGGCTACTTTGGCCATTTCTTCGCCGAACGCCTTCCCAGTTGAATCTTTGAGTTCCTTAAGGTTCTTGCCGATCAGCGATGGTGGGCCTGCGTTGATCGTTCCATCGCCGCTGTTGGCGCAGAACGGATACAGGTCGCGGTCCTTGAAGCCGCCTTCGCCGGCCTTGAAAATTGCAAACGCTTTGGCTTTATCGGCTGAAACAGCGACGATCGCTTTCTCCAACATCGCCTTGGCTTCGGCTGCAGATCCGAAAGCGGCGGCCTGCGCGAAAACCGTGGCACTTGAAGTGACCAGAGCCGCAGCGCAGATGACGCCCATGGAAATTTTACGAAACATGGCATTTCCTCTTCAGGTTATAAACGTTCTCTTTTGTTGGCGGAGCGCGACGATGGCCCCGTTGGGGTGCGTCGAGCCCGGCACCAAAATGGTTTAAGCGGTGCTGTATGAATGGGGGCTGACAGATTCAGTCGCTTAACTAAATAGGCCTCAGCGTGGACTGCCATCGCCTGCCAAGCGCGCGAGAGTTTCTGTGCGCCAGGTGGTGAACCTGTCTTCGGCGATGGCGTCTCGCATCGCGGCCATCAGTTCTTGATAGAAGATCGTATTCGCCCACGATAAAATCATTGCACCGAGATACTCTTTAGACTTGAGCAGATGGTTCAAATAGGCGCGTGAATAATTGCAAAACGGGGAGGCCGTGCTTTCAGGATCGAGCGGGCGCGGATCCTCTGCATGTTTAGCGTTCTTGATGTTGACGCGACCATTCCATGTAAACGCCAGACCGTGCCGGCCCGATCGCGTCGGCATCACGCAATCGAACATATCGACGCCGCGTGCCACGCTCTCGATCAGGTCCTGCGGCGTGCCAACGCCCATCAGATAACGAGGCTTGACCGAGGGTAGATGCGGCAGCGTTTCTTCAAGCACGCGCAGCATCGTCTCCTGGCCCTCGCCGACCGCCAGACCACCGATTGAATACCCGGGAAAGTCTATGGCGACGAGCCCTTCTGCCGATCGCCGTCTCAATAACGGATCGGTGCCACCCTGAACGATGCCGAACAGCGCTTGACCTGGTGCGCTGTATTTGACGAACGCCTGTTTCGAGCGCGCGGCCCATCTGAGCGACAACTCCATGGCGCGTTCCATCTCGCTGAAGGGTGCCGGCAGCTCGATGCATTCATCGAGCTGCATCTGAATATCGGAACCCAACAGGCATTGGATTTCAATCGACCGCTCAGGCGTCAATAAAATGCGCGTGCCGTCGAGATGGCTTTGGAAACGCGCACCCTCCTCGCTCATTTTGCGGATTTTCGACAGGCTCATGACCTGGAAGCCACCACTGTCGGTCAGAATGGGCTTTGACCAGCCCATGAACTTGTGCAGCCCACCGAGCCGATGGATGCGTTCGGCACCCGGGCGTAGCATCAGGTGATAGGTGTTGCCGAGCAGGATGTCTGCGCCGGCATCCGCGACCTGATCCAGGTAGACGGCCTTTACAGTGGCGGCGGTGCCGACCGGCATGAACGCAGGCGTGCGAATGATCCCGCGCGGCGTGACGACCTGCCCAAGCCGTGCCGCACCGTCCTGCCTGATCAGGTGAAATGCGAAAGTTGCGTCCGTCACCGCGCCACCAATCCACCGTCGACGACCATTTCCGACCCGGTCTGGAAGGCTGATGCAGGCGAAAGCAACCAAGCGACACAGTTTGCCACTTCATGTGGCTGCCCCAGGCGACCCATCGGCACGTCGGCGATGAGCTTGTGCAACATCTTCTCGGGATCGCGCGAAATGGCGGTCATGCCGTCTATCATGTCGCCGGCGATGAACGAGGGATGCACCGAGTTGCACCTGATCGGCGGTGACTTGCGGGCGCCATGCAATGCTACGGATTTGGTCAGCAATCGCACCGCGCCCTTGGATGCGTTGTAGGCAACCGTACCCGGCCCCGCAATCAATCCGGAGACGGACGACAGATTGACGATGGACGGTGCCCTCGATCTCGCCAACAGCGGCATCGCGTACTTGCAGCCCAGAAACACCCCGTCGACGTTGATCGCCATGACGCGGCGGAACGCCTCGTAGCTGGTTTGTTCGACGTCCCCAATGGCGACGACGCCAGCGTTGTTGACGAGCCCGTCGAGCCGGTGATGGCTGGTGTCGATGGCGGCTATGACGCGCTGCCAGTCGGCCTCACTGGTCACGTCCAAGACATGATCGATGCCCGCCTTGCCGCTCAAATCTGTACGAATTACGCGTCCACCTGCGGCTTCGATGGCCGCCGCCGTCGCTGTGCCGAGCGTGCCCGCCGAGCCCGTGATGAGGACGAGATGGTCGTTCAGGCTCGTGGCGGCAATTGTCATAGAGGCTCCGTTGCGCTGGCAATGTTCTAGCCGCCGGTTGGCGGATCGACAATGGTGGTTGGACTGACCAGCCGCGCGAGCGGCATGGGGCTTTTCAAGTGCCGATCCGCATGCAACGATCAGTGACGATAAAAATGAGGCGGTTTGCATCCGCACTTTCGGAAACAAAGAGGACCTTCATGATTGCAAGTAGCTTCAAGCGCCGTGCAACTTTTGCGCTGGCCGCGATCACCTCTGTATGGTGCGGTGCCGCCCTGGCGCAAGACACCATCAAGATCGGTTATATCGATCCGCTATCGGGCCCAGGGGCAACCGTGGGCGAAGTCGGGTTGAAGACATTTCAGTTCCTCGTCGAGGAATTGAATGCCAAGGGCGGTGCCGCCGGCAAGAAGTTCGAAGTGATCGGGTACGACAACAAGACCAATCCGCAAGAAAGTTTGATCCAGGCGCAAAAAGCCGTCGACGCGGGCGCTCGGATCATCACGCAAGGCAACGGCTCGGGGGTCGCTGCGGCGCTGGTAGACTGGGTCAACAAGTACAACGAGCGCAATCCGGGCAAAGAAGTGTTGTATCTCAACTACGCTGCCGTCGACCCCATCCTGACCAACGATAAATGCAGCTTCTGGCATTTCCGCTGGGACGCGAATTCCGATATCAAGATGGAAGCGCTGACCAACTACATGAAGCCCAAGACCAATATCAAAAAGGTCTATCTGATCAACCAGGACTACTCATTCGGCCAATCGTTGCGCACGATCGCGCGGACGATGCTCAAGGCGAAGCGGCCGGACATCGAGATTGTCGGCGATGAATTGCATCCGTTGCTAAAAGTGACCGATTTCTCGCCCTATATCGCCAAGATCAAGGCATCCGGCGCAGATACGGTCATTACCGGCAACTGGAGCCAAGACTTCGCGCTACTGCTGAAGGCTGCGGCCGATGCGGGTCTCAATGTGGAATGGTACACCTATTATGCCGGCGGCACTGGTGGACCCACCGCCATTAAGCAGACTGGCCTCAACCACAAGGTGTTTGCTATTGTCGAGAGCTTCCCAAATGACGAATTGCCTTCGGCGCGCGAAACCGAGAAGGCGTTCCGAGCCAAGTACAACACGACCGTGCTTTATCCGCGCGCGTTCAACGAGATGCGCATGCTCGCTGCGGCGATCAACAAGGCCAACAGTACCGACGGTGCCAAGGTCGCGCAGGCCCTCGAAGACATGAAATTCGAGGTTTACGGCGGTGGCGAGGGATTTATCCGCAAAGATGATCACCAGTTCTTCCAGCCGATGTATATTGGTTCGTTCGGTGACATCGACAAAGCCAAGGAGCCTTTCGATGAGGAAGGCACCGGCTGGGGCTGGCGCCAGATCGCCAAAATCGACATCAAGGATACGATGCTGGGCAACACGTGTAAAATGACGCGTCCTTGATCGCGTCACAACCGAAAGCTCGTTACAAGCGAGCTTTCGGTTCGTCGTGCTGACCAGGCAACATGATGGGCCGCGCGTCGTCACTACCGCTTAATCTTTGGGATGGTGCAACGGGGAACTGGGTTGTCAGTTTCGGCACCCAGCATTTCCTCATCAAACGCCGAGGCAACGTGCTCGAACTCGTCTTGATATCGACCCTGAATGGCGTTTTATATGGTCTGTTGCTGTTCTTGATGGCTAGCGGGCTGACGTTGATATTCTCGATGATGGGCGTGTTGAATTTTGCCCACGCGAGCTTCTACATGCTGGGTGCGTTCGTCGGATATCAGATCAGCAAATGGGCGGGGTTCTGGCCGGGATTGATCTTCGCGCCGCTCATCGTCGGCGGCGTTGGCATGCTCGTCGAGCGGTTCGGCTTGCGCAACGTACATAAGAATGGTCACGTCGCCGAGTTGCTGTTCACGTTCGGCTTGGCGTTCGTGATGGAAGAACTGGTGCAGATCGTGTGGGGCAAGGCTCCCGTCGACTACCGGGTTCCGGCGCTGCTGGATTTTTCAGCTTTCACGATTTTTTCAACCAATTATCCCGCGTACAAGTTGTTCATGCTGGCGATCTCGCTGGCCATTTTCGTGGGCTTGTTCGCCATGCTTACGCGCACGCGCGTCGGCCTGATCGTTCAAGCGGCATTGACGCACCCGAACATGGTCGCTCATCTCGGGCATAACGTACCGCTGATCTTTATGTTGGTGTTCGGGGTTGGGGCGGGACTGGCGGCCATTGCCGGTGTGATCGCCGGGCCGGCGCTGGTGACACAGTCGACCATGGCGGGATTGTTGGGGCCGATCCTGTTCGTGATCGTGGTGGTTGGTGGACTTGGATCGTTGTCCGGCGCGCTGGTCGCATCGCTGCTCATCGGCCTGCTGCAAACATTTGCGATTTCGTCCAACGTCTCGATGGCGGACCTGTTTTCGTTCAGCGGATTTGCGCCACAACCCAATACAATTCTCAATGACCTTTGGCGCGTGAGCGTCGCACAGATCGCGCCCATACTACCATACCTGCTGCTGGTGCTGATGTTGATCTTCCGCCCCACCGGCCTGATGGGGAACCGCGAATCATGAGCGATACCACGGCTTCCAATTCGCGCAGCGGTGAAACGATACGGGCCAACCCGCGGTCGAGCGCACTCCGCGCTGCCGGGCCTTGGCTGCTGAGTGCGGCGGCGTTAGTGGCGCTACCGTTCATTTTCCGCTCAGACACGTACCTTACGGTCATGAGCCTGATGGGCATCGCGATCGTGTTCGCGCTGTCTTACAACATGATGCTCGGCCAGACCGGCATGCTGTCGTTCGGGCATGCGGTCTACTATGGTCTCGGCGCGTATTTCGTTGTGCACGGGATGAACTGGGCGATCGCCACTCGCGCACCGATCCCGCTGCCCTTGATGCCGCTTGTCGGCGGCATTGCCGGCCTTGGATTCGCGGTCATATTTGGCTGGCTATCGACGAAGCGCAGCGGGACAACGTTCTCGATGATCAGCCTGGGCCTTGCCGAACTGGTGGGATCGAGTTCCCTTATCTTGAGAACATTCTTTGGCGGTGAAGAAGGCATCACCACCAATCGCACCAAGCTGCTGCGCCTGACCGATTGGTCATTCGGATCGCAGTTCCAGATGTATTATCTGATCGCTGCATGGTGCCTGATTTCGGCCGTCGTCATGTATGCGCTGACACGAACGCCGTTCGGCCGCATGTGCAACGCCGTGCGCGAAAACCCCGAACGCGCGCAATTCGTCGGCTACAATCCGCAAGTCGTGCGCTACATCGCGTTTTGCTTGAGTGGCTTCTTCGCTGGCATTGCAGGCGCGCTAGCAGGCATCAATTTCGAATTGGCAAACGCCAACCTTTTCGGCGCAGCGCAATCGGGCACCGTGTTGCTGGCGACTTTTATTGGCGGCATAGGTACTTTTGTGGGCCCCGTTCTTGGCGCGGTGTTGGTGAGTTATCTGCAAGTGATGCTGAGCGATATTACCGAGGTGTGGCAACTGTATTTCGGGCTCATGTTCATCGCCGTTGTCATGTTCGCGCCAGGTGGATTGGCGGGACTTGTGCAAATGCATGCGCCTGTGGTGCGCGCGGGCGTCATCGGACGCCTGATGCCGAGCTATCTTATGGCTATCGTGCCGGCGCTGTTGTTGCTGCTCGGCGTCGTGATGCTGATCGAAATGACGGTGCAATTGGCGGTCAAGCAGTCTGAGGGCCCGGCGATGAAGTTGTTCGGAATCGGGTTCAACGCCAACCAACCGTGGCCATGGCTTTTGATGGTTGTGTTGCTTGCTTCCGCCTACGCGCTGTTTCGTCTGGTCTCCCCACGTTTGAGCGCCGCTTGGGACAGCGCGCGCGTCACCGCTGCTGAACGGGGGATCGTTATATGAGCGCTCCGGCTGCACTTGAAATCCGCGGTTTGAAAAAGAGCTTCGGTCCCGCAGAAATCATCAGGGGGGTGGATCTGGTGGTACCGAAGGGCGAGCGTCATGCCGTGATCGGGCCAAATGGCGCAGGCAAATCGACGCTTTTCAATTTGATCAGCGGACTATTGGTGCCAACTTCGGGCGAGGTGGTGCTGAATGGCGCGCGCATTTCGGGCCGGCCGGCGTTCGAGATCAATCGACGCGGCCTGTCGCGCAGCTTCCAGGTGACCAACATCTTTCCACGCATGAGCGTTTTTGAGAATATACGCTGCGGTGTGCTGTGGTCGGCAAACCAGAAGTACGCGTTCTGGCGCGGCGTGCAGTCCGCAGCCGGCGTCGCGGAGCGAACTGAAAAAGTGCTCGACGAGATCGGCCTTACCGACCGCCGGGAGGTGCTGGCCGGTGTGCTGACTTACGCAGAACAGCGCGCCCTCGAAATCGGCATCACGGTGGCTGGCGGCGCGGAGGTCATCCTGCTCGACGAGCCGACCGCAGGCATGAGCCGGCACGAAACGGACCGGGCCGTTGGCCTCATCCGCCGGATCAGTGAAGGCCGCACTTTGATGATCGTGGAGCACGACATGGGCGTGGTGTTCGGACTGGCCGACCGCATATCTGTTTTGGTCTACGGCGAAATCGTCGCCACCGGTCCGCCGGCGGAAATTCGCGCAAGCGCCAAAGTGAAAGAGGCCTATCTCGGCGAAGAGGCGCACGCATGAGCGCGCCCACTACGACCACGACGCCGTCCGCACCCATGTTGGAAGTGCGCGACCTCAACGCCTACTATGGCAAGAGCCACATCCTGCAGGGCGTGAATATCTCGGTGGGAGCGGGTGAGGTGGTCAGTCTGCTTGGCCGCAACGGCGTCGGCCGATCGACGACCATCAAGGCAATCATGGGCGAGGTAGCGCCTGTAGGCACCGTCAATTTCAAGGGCCGCAGCATCGTCGGGTTGCCGAGCTACAAAATCGCGCGGCTGGGCCTCGGATACGTGCCGGAAAATCGGGATATCTTTCCGACCCTGACGGTGCGGCAGAATCTGGCGCTCGGGCAGAAACAGGCCAACGTCGACGGGCGTTGGAAATTGCAGGACATGCTGGATCGGTTTCCCAACCTGGCGCGCCGCGCGGAGACGGCGGCGGGCGTGCTTTCGGGTGGCGAAAAGCAGATGCTGACGATGTGCCGGACGTTGATGGGCGATCCGGACCTGATCATGATCGACGAACCAACGGAAGGGTTGGCGCCGCTGATCGTCAAGCAGGTGGGCGAACTGATTTCCGAGATTGCCGCGCGTGGGTTGGCGATCCTGCTGGTTGAGCAGAAGCTATCGATCGCGCTGGATATATCCTCGCGCATCTATGTGATGGGGCATGGCCACGTGGTATTCGAAGGCACGCCCAAAGACCTCGCCGCCAACGCCGACGTGCGCCGCGAATGGCTTGAGGTTTAAGGTACGACCGAGCCACCGGGCTTGAAACGTGAATCATGCCGTGCCGAAGCCGCCACCGGTGGGGGTAATGATGGTGATGGCCTCGCCTTTGTGAAGAATTGTCTGCGCGCAGCCAGGCAATTCCTCGATCGTGCCGTCATTGCGGCGAACGAAATTGCGGCCGAGTTCGCCAGGCAGGCCACCGTCGATGCCGAAGGGTGCGACGCGGCGATGGCTGGCGAGAATGGCGCAGTCCATCGTCTCACGGAAGCGGATGGTGCGGCGGGTACCGTCACCGGCGTTGTGCCGACCTTTACCGCCAGAGCCACGGCGGATGCTGAATTCCTCAAGGACCACGGGGAAGCGCGTTTCGAGAATTTCAGGATCAGTCAGGCGCGAGTTGGTCATGTGGACGTGGACGCCGGATGCGCCGTCGAAATCGGGACCGGCGGGCGCGCCGGAGCAGATGGTCTCGTAGTATTGTACGCGGTCGTTGCCGAAGGTCAGATTGTTCATAGTGCCTTGCGACGAACCCAGTGCGGCAAGGGCACCAAACAGTGAGTTGGTAACGGCTTGGCTGACCTCGACATTGCCGGCGACGACGGCGGCGGGATAACTGGGCGAGAGCATAGAGTTTGCGGGAATGACGATCTTGATCGGTCTGAGACAGCCAGCGTTCATGGGGATGTCGTCGTCGACCATGACGCGGAAGACATAAAGGACGGCGGCGCGCGTGACGGGCGCGGGAGCGTTGAAATTATCGGCGCGCTGCGGGCTGGTGCCCGTGAAATCCACGGTCGCTGTGCGGCTCGGCTTATCAACGGTGATCTTGACGTGGATTGCGCAACCTTGATCCATCTCGTAGTGGAACTCGCCGTCGTGCAACCGGTCGAGCACTCGGGCGACGCTCTCGGCGGCGTTGTCCTGGACATGACCCATGTAGGCCTGCACGACATCGAGCCCGAAGTGAGCGATCATCTTCTTGAGCTCGGCGGTACCTTTGGCGTTGGCCGCAATCTGTGCCTTCAAATCATTGACGTTCTGCGTGACGTTGCGCACGGGATAGCGCGCGCCGGTCAGCAGGGCGACAAGTTCGTCCTCGCGGAAGCGGCCGTGATCAACGATCTTGAAATTGTCGATGTAGACGCCCTCCTCTTCAATGACGGTCGCGCGTGGGCTCATGGAACCGGGCGCGATGCCGCCGACGTCGGCGTGGTGACCACGGCTGGCGACCCAGAACAGGATCGATTTTCCGGCGTCGTCGAAGACGGGCGTGCAGACGGTTATGTCGGGCAAATGCGTGCCGCCGTTGTAGGGCGCGTTGAGGGCGAACACGTCGCCAGGGTTGATCACTGCGTTTTGCGCAATGACGGTTGCGACCGAAGTATCCATCGAGCCCAAATGCACGGGCATGTGCGGCGCGTTGGCGACGAGGGCGGCCGTTTGGTCGAACACAGCGCAACTGAAATCCAGGCGCTCCTTGATGTTGACGGAATAGGCGGTGTTCTGCAGCGTGACGCCCATCTGCTCTGCTATGGACATGAAGAGATTGTTGAAGATCTCGAGCATCACCGGATCGGCGGCCGTGCCGATGGCGTGACGGGTCGGCAGCACGGCGATACGAGTGAGAACGAGATCGTCCTTGCCCGTCAGGTGGGCCTGCCAGCCGGCCTCGACGACGATGGTCTGGTTGGGCTCGATGATGATCGCGGGCCCGTCGATGCGGTTGCCTGGCGCGAGTTGGGCGCGCTCGTAGATCGCTGCGTCGTGCCATGAGTTTTCGCTGTAAAAACGGGTGCGCTCAGGCGGCGATGCCGGTTGTGCCTCACCTTCCACGGCAACGATTTCAGCGAATGTGCTGCCGCCGCCGACGGCTTCGACGGTGAGTGCCTCGACGACCAGCGGCTTGGACATGTCGAGAAAGCCGAAGCGGGCGCGGTGGGCTATCGAGAAAGCGGCGGCCATCGCGGGGCGATGATCGGCGACGATGGCGCGCGGCGTCAAGTCGAGGGCGGGAACCTCGATCGTCGTGTCGGTGCCGTCATAACGGATGTGGGCGCGGACATGGATGGCGATGGCGTCGGCGGAAACGCCTTGCGACGACACTTCGGCGCCGACCTGCTCGGCCAGGCGGCGGCCAGCAACCCCGATCGCATCGGCGGCCCGGCCAAGCGGCAAATCAAGCGCTTCGGAACGAGTGGCGCGGATTTCGGCGAGCCCCATGCCGTAGGCCGAGAGCAGGCCTGAAAGAGGGTGGATGAGCACTGTCGTCATGCCCAACGCATCGGCGACGAGGCATGCGTGCTGCCCGCCGGCACCACCAAAGCAGTTCAGGGCATAGCGCGTGACATCATAGCCGCGCTGGACCGAAACCTTCTTGATCGCTTCTGCCATGTTGGCAACAGCAATGCGGATGAAGCCGTCGGCGATTTGTTCGGGCGTGCGGCCATCGCCGACATCGCCAGCGAGGGCTGCGAACTTGTCGCGGACGACGTTGGCGTCGAGCGGCTGGTTTTGCGACGGCCCGAATATTTTTGGAAAGTGGCGCGGCTGCAGTTTGCCAACCATGACATTGGCATCGGTGACGGCGAGCGGGCCACCACGACGATAACAGGCAGGGCCTGGATTGGCGCCGGCGGACTGGGGGCCGACGCGAAAGCGCGCGCCGTCGAATTGAAGGAGCGAACCGCCACCGGCCGCGACCGTATGAATGAGCATCATCGGAGCGCGAATGCGAACGCCGGCAACTTCTGTCTCGAAGGTACGCTCGTAGGTGCCGTCGAAGTGGGCGACGTCGGTCGAGGTGCCGCCCATATCGAAGCCTATGGCCTGATCGAAGCCGGCTGCCTCCGCCGTGCGGGCGAAACCAACGACACCGCCAGCGGGACCGGAGAGGATCGCGTCCTTGCCTTGAAACAGATCGGAACTGGTGAGGCCGCCAGACGACATCATGAACATCAACTTGATGCCTGAATTTTCAATATCGAGGGCGTCGGCGACGTGACTGATGTAGCTGCGCAGGATCGGCGACAAGTAGGCGTCCACGACGGAGGTGTCGCCGCGACCGACGATCTTGATCAGCGGCGAGACGATATGTGAGACTGAAATCTGGCTGAAGCCGGCTTCTTTCGCGAGGCGCGCGACGGTTTGTTCGTGGGCCGGGAAACGGAAGCTGTGCATGAGGACGATGGCGACCGCATCGATACCAGCCAAGCGGGCTTCGGCGAGGACCTGCCGGGTGCGCGCTTCATCGAGCGATTTTTCGACGATGCCGTCGGACAATACGCGCTCATCGAGTTCGGCAACGCGGGCGTAGAGCAATTCCGGTTTGATGATGTTGCGAGCAAAGATGTTTGGGCGGTGCTGGTAGCCAAGCTCCAGCATGTCGCGGAAACCGCTGGTCGTCACGAGTAACGTCGGGCGGCCCTTGCGTTCAAGCAACGCGTTGGTTGCGACGGTGGTACCCATGCGGACTTCGCCGATGAGACCGGGGGGAATGTTTTCAGTTGCCCCAAGTTGCAGCAGCGCGCGAATGCCGGCGACGGCGGCATCGGGATAGGCCTCGGGATTTTCCGACAACAGCTTGCGGGTGTGCAACTGGCCATCAGGCGCGCGACCGATAATGTCGGTGAAGGTGCCGCCGCGGTCGATCCAGAAGTTCCAGGTGGCCAGCTTGGTCGACGGCATGCGGTTGGTCTCCTGGCGGCGGCAACGGCCACGAAAGCGAAATAATGCGACGGCGAGGGTTATCAGTTTTCAAGCCGTCTGAATACGCGGAGCGTGACGTCAATGGTCACTTCGAGGTGGGTTCGAGCGACGAGTGCGGAGCGGCCCGCGAGAGAGGCGCGATGCGCGTGCGGGGTCATGGATAGCAGATCCGCAATGAGAGCGGGTGAAGCGACATGGGCCACAGACAGATGCCGCGATTCGGAGACGAGCGTGTAGGCATCGGTGGCGACGGTTGGTGCGCCGTTGGAGACGCGTACTTCGGGATAGATGATGGCGCGCAATTCCAACAGATGATTGGGGCCGGGATCGACGAGCAGAACATGGCCGCCGGGGGGTTGGATCGCCGCGAAGCCCGACCAGATCGGAAATCCGAACAGGCACAAAATGAGATCCGCACTTGCGTCGGGCAGTGGCGGGCGACGATTGCTGGCGACGACCCAGGTGGCAGCCACGTTGCGTTTCGCCGCAGCGCGCACCGCCCATTTTGAGATGTCGATGCCGGCGAGACGCACGGTTGCAGGGGACGCGTGCGCGGACAGGGCTATGGCGAGTGCCTGCAAATAGTAGCCTTCGCCGCAGCCGGCGTCGAGGATGGTGACGTCGGTGGTCTTGGAGATGAGGGCGATCGTCAGCGCAGACACCGCATCGGCAATAGGGGCATAGGCGCCGGTTTCCAGGAAATGGCGGCGCGCCGCCACCATCTGCTTGGTGTCGCCTGGATCGAGCGATGCCTTGTCCTGCACGGGCAGCAGATTGACGTAACCTTCACGCGCGCGATCGAAACTGTGACCGGACGCGCAGACGAGACTGTCGCCGCGCGGGGCGAGCGACATTCCATCGTGCGGGCAGGTCAGAATATTGGAAGGCCGGACGTGCATGCGTTGGGCTCGTGGATTGCGGGCTGCAACTCGCGACGGCAAGCCAGCGCCCATAAGAACGCAAGCAAGCCCGATAAGATAATGCAATCCGCAGATTGCACTCGGGATCGATACGGGCGGTCAATATCAGGTGTAACATCGCCGGCTTGATCGAGGTGCATATATTGGAAATGGAGCTGATGCGATGACACAGTTTTTACTGGCGCGCGGGGCGACTGCCGCGCGGACATTTTCATCTAACAAGGCGGCGGTCGGCGATGAGGAGACATTGCCGCAATTGCTGGTGTTGACGTTATGCGCTTGGACGGCACGCAATCGTGCAGTCCGGCACGCTGCAAACGCGCAGGTAGAGGAAATTCCGACGCGGTTCGGCGTAAGTGGATTTTAGCCTTTCACCGGCCTGGGCAGTTTGAGCAGTCACGCCCACCACTTGGTGGGGACCGGGAAATGACCGGCAGCGTCTTCAATGACTTGGGCTGCGCGGAAGAGCGTGGCCTCGTCGAAGGGCTTGCCAATGAGTTGCAGGCCGATGGGCGTGCCTTCCGACGACAGGCCGGCGGGCACTGATATGCCGGGCAAACCGGCCATGTTGACGGTGACGGTAAAGATATCTTCGAGATACATGGCCAGCGGATCGCCGGATTTTTCGCCGAAGCCGAACGCGGGGTTCGGCGTGGTTGGCGTGAGGACGCAATCGACTTTGTCCCAGACGAGATCGAAGTCGCGCTTGATGAGCGTGCGGACTTTCTGCGCTTTCAAATAATACGCATCATAATAGCCGGCCGACAGCACGTAGGTGCCGATCAGCACGCGGCGCTTGACCTCCTTGCCGAAGCCTTTGGCGCGGGTGTTTTCATAGGTTTCCGTCAGATCCTTGCCGGCAACGCGCAGGCCGTAGCGGACGCCGTCGTAGCGGGCGAGGTTTGACGAGCACTCGGCCGGCGCGACGATGTAATAGGCGGGCAGCGCATATTTGGTGTGCGGCAAGGAGATGTCGTGAATGGTTGCACCAGCGGCCTTGAGCCAGGCGATGCCTTGATCCCACGAAGTTTGCGCCTCGCGGCTCATGCCGTCGACGCGGTATTCGCGGGGTATGCCGATGCGCAGGCCTTTGACGCCTTGCTGCAATGCGGCTTCGTAATCGGGCACCGGCGTGTCGACGGAGGTGGAATCTTTCGGATCGAAGCTTGCCATGTGACTGAGCATGATCGCGGCGTCGCGGGTGGTGCGGGCGATCGGGCCAGCCTGATCGAGTGATGACGCGAAGGCGACGATGCCCCAGCGCGAGCAGCGGCCATACGTGGGCTTGATGCCGACGGTGCCGGTGAGGGCTGCCGGCTGGCGGATGGAACCACCCGTGTCAGTCGCAGTGGCGGCAAGGCAGAGGTTGGCTGCGACCGCCGCTGACGAGCCACCCGACGAACCGCCAGGGACGAGCCGGGTGTTATCGATCGCGCCGTTACGCTTGCGCCGCCAGGGATTGGTGACGGGGCCGAAGCGGCTGGTTTCATTCGACGAGCCCATCGCGAATTCGTCGTTGTTCAGCTTGCCGAGCATGACCGCCCCGGCATTCCACAGGTTCTGGCCGACGGTGGATTCGTAGGTGGGTTTGAATTCGGCGAGGATGTTGGAGCAGGCCGTCGTGCGGATGCCCTTGGTGGCGAACAAGTCTTTGTTGCCGAGCGGGAGGCCTTCAAGGGGGCGGGCCTGGTTTTTAGCGATCAGCGCGTCGCTGGCCTTGGCTTGAGCTAGTGCGTGGCCGGGTGTCGGCAGAACGTAGGCGTTGAGCGCCGGGTTGGCCTTGTCGATCGCGGTTATGAACGCTTGCGTGAGTTCGGTCGACGAGAATTTTTTTGCGCGCAAGCCGTCGCGCGCGGCGGCGAGGGTGAGGGAGGTGAGGTCGGTCACGAAAGCTATGCCTTTTTGATGTGCGTAGTGCGTCGCTTGTAGGTTGGGTTAGCGCGGGCTTCAAGGTCGATGTAGGCGTCGCTGGGCTGATCCGCGCGTAACCCAACATTTGCGCGCTCGGAGGTCGTGGTGTTGGGTTACGCGTGGATCATACCGGAATCAATCGCGGCCCCTGTGGCCTCGTTAACCCAACCCACAGCACCTGCAGCGGATTCAATGAACGGCACGTTGACTTACTCCACGACCTTGGGGACGACGAAGAAGTTGTCTTCGGTCATGGGGGCATTGGCGGTAATGTCGGGGCCGATGCTGCCGTCGGTGACTTTATCTTCGCGGAGGCGGAGGGCCATGGCTTCGACGGAGGTCATGGGTTCGATGCCGTCGGTATTGACTTCGTCAAGCATCTTGACCCAATCGAGGATACCCGACAGTTCGCCTTGGAGGCTTTTAGCCTCGGCAGCCGTCACATTAATGCGGGCGAGACGGGCGACGCGGCGGACGGTTTTTTCGTCGATTTGCATGGGGGATGGCGATCTCAGGCTGCAGATTAGGCTGTCTTAGCTGCCGAGGCATGAGAGCGCAACCGGGACTGACGCGGCGCGGCGAAGGCGATGCTCGCGGGAGATGGATTTCGCGGAACTCTGGGTCCCAGGCACAAGGCCTGGGATGATTGAAGGAGACTGCTCAGCTAACGCCCAATCGATTGCGGAAGGTTCAGTCGCTCTCTAAGGCGGCGCGGAGGGATTTGAGTTCGGCAAGGCGTTCGAGTGTCGCTTCGGGCATGTCGAGATCGATACCGGATAACGTGTCGATGACGATTCTGGAGACGAGAAGACGGGCGGTGGGTTTGTCATCGGCGGGGACGATGTACCAGGGTGCCTCGCGCGTGGTGGTGTGTTCGATGCACTCTTCGTAGGCCTTGCGGTATTGCTTCCAGTACTTGCGCTCCTTGAGGTCGCCTGCCTGCATCTTCCAGTTCTTGTCGGGCGTATCGATGCGGTCGAGGAGGCGGGCGCGTTGCTCGTCCTTGGAGATGTGCAGGAAGATCTTGACCACGCGCGTGCCGTTGCGATGCAGGTGCTGCTCAAATTCATTGATGGATTGGAAGCGCTTCTTCCAAATGGCCGCATCGTCCGCTGCTTGGGCCGGCAGGTTTCGGCCTTGAGGATTTCCGGATGGACGCGGACAATCAGCACCTCTTCGTACTGCGAGCGGTTGTGAATGCCGATCATGCCGCGCTCAGGTAATTCCTGGGCGGTGCGCCACAGGAAGTCGTGAGCGAGTTCGGTGGCACTCGGATGCTTGAAGCTCGAAACGCGGCAGCCTTGGGGGTTGACGCCGGACAACACATGTTTGATCGCGCCGTCCTTGCCGGCGGTGTCCATGGCCTGGAAAATGACCAGCACGGCTTCACGGTGGTTCGCATATAACCGCTCTTGCAACTTGGACAGTTTCTCGATCTCGTCGGCGAAGTGCTTCTTGTATTCGGCCTTGCTGTCATAGAGCGGTTCGATCCGCGTCGGCCATTGCTTGAGATCGACGGTATCTCCGTGCTTGACGCGAAACTCCTTGATGCCGTTCTTCATGGTGTCACCGCGCGTGACGCTTGCGTGCCAAGGCGGCACCGGCCCCGAGGGCTAACAATTTGGCGGCGGCCACAGCCTGGGGGAAGGGCGCGAGGCCGCAGTTCGTGCACGCTTGCACGCGTTCCTTGTCGGCGTGGGCGAGCGCCGTTTCAATGGTGGCGGCGACGGCTTCCGGCGTCTCGATGCGCTGGTCGGCGACGTTGATGACGCCGACCAGGATCTGCTTATCGGCGAGATGGCGAATGAGTGAGATCGGCACCTTGGACCCGGCGCACTCCAGCGACACTTGGCCGATGCTGGACTTATTCAGGGCTGGGAAGATCTGGTCGTACTGCTGCCACTGCTCGCCAAGCGTTTCTTTCCACTTGTTATTGGCCTCGATGCCGTAGCCGTAGCAAATATGGACAGCGGTTTTGCAGGTCAGGCCGGCTGAGGCCTTCTCCAATGCGGCGATGCCCCACTCGTTGACCTCGCCCATGAAAACGTTGAAGGCGGGCTCATCGAACTGGATCACGTCGACGCCGGCCGACTGCAACTCGCGGGCTTCCTGATTGAGCACTTCGGCGAAGGCCATGGCCATGTCGGCACGGCGGCCATAGTGACCGTCGGCGACAGTGTCGCAGATCGTCATCGGGCCGGGCAGCGTGATTTTCAGTTGCCGCTTCGTGTGGGCGCGCGTGAATTTCGCATCGGCGACGTGGACGGAGGTGGGGCGCGTGATGGGGCCGGTGACAGTCGGCACGTCGACGACGTAGCGGTTGTCGCGGATGCCCATCTTGGTTTTCTTCTGCCAGTCGATGCCCTGCAAACGCTCCATGAAACCATGTACGAAATGCATGCGGAACTGCTCGCCGTCGGTGACGACATCGATACCTGCATCCTCCTGGATCTTGAGCCACAATTGAGCGGCATCTTCCTTGGCTGATTGGAGCGCGGCACCTTCGTGTTTCCAGGGTGCCCACAGCTTCTCTGGCTCGGCGAGCCACGCGGGCTTCGGCAGGCTGCCGGCAAGGGTGGTGGGGAAGAGAGGCAGGGTCATTGAAGGTTCCGGATCGGGCGGCCGCGTTGACCCGCGTGCATTGTCGTCATCGACTATGGCGGGTTTGTTTGGCTGGCCGCCTGCGCGACCATGACGAATGTGTGGAAGGTGAGGCTCCTTCAGTAAGTTTAGAGGGTGGTTCGACAAGCGAAATCCAAGGCGGTCTATCAATAGACCGCCCTCCGGTCGGCGGGCAAGCCTTGACCCTGCCGAGCTTGACTGACCATGATCGCTGAAAGGACTGATTGGAGAATCGCATGAGACAATCGTTGATCGCAGGGCTGTTGTTCGCGCTTTGGCCCACTTTCTGCGCGCAACAGGCACGAGCGGAATTGACGACTTTGCATGCGGCCAAACAATTTGGGCTCGGCTACATCCAATATATGATCATGGAGGATCAGAAGCTCGTCGAGAAGCATGCCAAGTCGGCGGGGCTCGGGGACGTGGCGGTCGAATGGAATACGTTCCGGTCGTCGGACGTCATGAACGATGCGCTCATATCGGGCGCGGTGGAGTTCGTGTCGCTGGGTATTCCTGGGTTGATCACTATCTGGGACAAGACGAAAGGCAATCTCGGCGTGATGGCAGCAGCAGG
>JANXYD010000304.1 GCA_025350265.1 Hyphomicrobiaceae bacterium
TCAACGAGCGGTCGAGGGCTGCCTTGATGTTGTCCTCACGCGCTGCGATGCCGACCACGCAATTGTCGGTAAACGACACCACCGCATCCGTCATCAGCCGCACCGATTGCAGGAAGTTATAGGCCATCACCGGATTGTAAACGTTCAGTTCGAAATGCCCGGACGCGCCGGCGAACGTCAAGGTGGCGTTGTTACCGAAGATCTGTGCGCACACCATCGTCAACGCCTCGCACTGCGTCGGATTGACCTTGCCAGGCATGATCGACGAGCCCGGTTCATTCTCCGGTAGTTGCAATTCGCCGAGACCGGAGCGGGGCCCAGAGCCAAGAAAGCGAATATCGTTGGCGATCTTGAACAGCGATGCGGCGACGGTGTTGATCGCGCCGTGGCTCATGAGCATGGCATCGTGGGCGGCCAGCGCTTCGAACTTGTTGGGCGCTGTGGAAAACGGCATGCCGGTGATCGCAGCGATACGTTCGGCAACCTTCTCGGCGAAGCCTTTCGGTGCGTTGAGGCCGGTGCCGACGGCGGTGCCGCCCTGGGCCAATTCCATCAACATCGGCAGCGTCTGCTCGATACGCCTGACACCATTGGCGATCTGTTGCGCGTAGCCGCCGAACTCCTGGCCGAGCGTCAAGGGCGTCGCATCCTGCGTGTGCGTGCGGCCGATTTTGATGATGCCGGCCCACGCCTTGGACTTGGCTTCCAGCGCTTGATGCAAATGGGTCAGCGCCGGCAATAAATCGTGGGTGATCTGCTCGGCACAAGCGATGTGCATCGCCGTCGGATAAGTGTCGTTCGACGACTGGCTCATGTTGACGTGATCGTTGGGATGCACCGGCTTTTTCGAGCCCATCACGCCGCCCAGCATCTCGATGGCACGGTTGGAAATCACCTCGTTGGCATTCATGTTCGATTGCGTGCCGGACCCGGTTTGCCAGACCACCAGCGGAAAGTGCGCGTCGAGCTTGCCGTCGATGACCTCCTGCGCGGCCTTCACCACCGTGTCGCCGATCTCCGGCTTCAGGATGCCCAGCGCCATGTTGGTCTCCGCGGCGGCGCGCTTGACGATGCCCAAGCCACGCACCACGGACGCTGGCTGCTTTTCCCAGCCGATCTTGAAATTGCCGAGCGAGCGCTGCGCCTGTGCGCCCCAGTATTTGTCCGCCTCGACATCGATCGGACCGAACGTATCGGTTTCAACGCGGGTCTTGGTCATTTTGGAAGCTCGGTCGGTTCGGGCTGCAGTGCATCGCAGTCCCGCTTAATCCGGGTGCAATCGAAACGCAAGCGCTTGGTAACGGCTGTCGCACGTGCCGCCACTCGTGCTAACACGCATCAAACATCGCGGAGATCACCTACCCATGTCCAACCTCATGTCATCAGTCGATGCCGAAGCGTTTACCGCCGCCTTGCTCGCCGCGCGCAAGCCCGGTGCAGCACGCTCGTCCGTGCCGCCTGGCGTTCCGCAGAACGATGCACAGGCCTATCAGATCCAGGACATCGTGCGGGCCAAGCTGGGGCCAGCCGAGGGTTGGAAGGTCGGTGCCGCCAACCCCACGGCACAGCCCAACTGCGCTCCCATTCTCAAGGGCGGCATTATCAATGCCGGCACATCGGGTATTCCGTTGTCGATCCCTGTGCCCATGCCCACCGGCATCGAAGTGGAAATCGCCTTCCGCATGAACAGTGCGTTTCCAGCGGCTGCGGTCGCGCCGACAGCGGCCGATGTGCTGGCCGCGATCGGCTCGGCGCATGTGGTGATGGAACTGTGCGCTTACCGGCTGGCACCCGGGCCGAAAGCGTCGCCGCCGCTCGCGACGCTTGCCGACAACAACATGAACCTCGGCTTCATCATCGGACCCGAGGTGAAAAACTGGCGTGATATCGACATGCACACCCAGGTCGCGCGCGCCTACGTCGACAACAAAGCGGTCGTCGACACGACCGGCGGGCACACGCAAAAAGACTTGCTGGCGCTGTTGGTTTGGCTGGTCGGGCACGTCGTCACCCAGCGTGGCGGCCTGTCGGCGGGCGCTATTGTCGCCACCGGCTCATGGACGGGCGTCCATTGGGTCGATCACGCAGCCAATGTGGCAGCGGAGTTTCCCGGACTTGGCCGCCTCGAGGCGAGACTGACGATGTAATTATACTACCAACAGCCAGCGAAAAGAATGACCGATAAACTCCCTTTGCATCCGCCCTACACGCGCCGTCATCCCGGCCAAGTGCCGCGCAGCCGGGATCTTGCCCGATAGTTGGCTGGTGAAGATCCCGGCTCTCCGCGCAAAAGGCGCTGCGGCCGGGACGACGAGAGGAAGCAGGGGTTTCGACACAGGTCAATGATTTCATTGGTCGGTATAACCCATCGCGCCGCCACCCGGCGTCGCCAACGCTTAGGGCTCTGCCGGCAGCGATCACTTTGCTGGTTGCGCCATGCTGTCTTGACCGCGACGTGCCCAGGGGGTAGGCATCGCGGATCGGAGCGTGGCGCAGCCTGGTAGCGCATCTGCCTGGGGGGCAGAGGGTCGCAGGTTCAAATCCTGTCGCTCCGACCACTCACAATAAAGTTCGGCCCGGCCCCGGCCCGGCAGCGTTTCAGCGCCCCGTGAAGGCCGGCGTGCGGCGCTCGGCTGAGGCCTTGACGCCCTCCTTGAAGTCGGCGGATTTGCGCAGGTCCTGCTGCAAGCGCAGTTCGTGATCGGTCTGCGCCTTGACGCGCTCGGCCAGCCCTTGCCGCATGGTGGCGCGGGTCGCGGCTATGGCCAGCGGCGCATTCTCGGCGATCTCGGCGGCGAGTTTGTGCGCCGCACCGCGCACGTCGGCCAACGGCACCAGCATATCGGCCAAACCGATCTTGACGGCGTCTTCGCCGGTCAGTCGGCGCGCGGTGTAAAACATCAACGCCGCCTGCTGTGCGCCGATCAACGCCGGCAAGGTGTGGGTCAAGCCGAAGCCTGGATGAAAGCCAAGCCGCGTGAAGTTGGCGGCAAAGCGCGCCTCGGAACACGTGACGCGAAAGTCCGGCACCAGCGACAGCCCGAGCCCGCCGCCGATCGCCGGTCCTTGAATGGCACCCACGATCGGTTTCCTGGTGCGGAACAGGCGCACTGCTTCCTGATAAAGATGCGCTGAATTGGTCGTCGTGCTCTCGTCGGGCCGGTTGCCGTCCTTATCCAGTTTGCTGCCGTCGCCGAAGTTGGCGCCCGCGCAGAACGATTTGCCCTCGGCCGCCAGCACGAGCGCGCGCACGTCGTGGATTTCATCAAGGGCTTCGAACGCCGTGGCGATCTGCTTGATCAGCACCATGTCGAAGAAATTGTGCGGCGGCCGGCGGATCTCGACGGTGGCGACGTGACCATCAATGGTGACGGCGATATCCTTGAACTCGGGCAACGACGCGGTCATGACTGGTTCCTTGGCGAATTGAAATAAGTCCGCATTAGCGCAGGCCGAGCCCGCGCGCGATAATGCCGCGTAACACTTCGGTAGTGCCACCCTGCAAAGTCAGCTTCGGCGCGATCATGGTGGCGAACGCCAGGTGTTCTTCGAACAAGGCGCGATTGGTGACATCGCCACTATCGACGAAAGCCGCTATCTCGCGCGCGCGATGGGGTAGCCTCTGCTCCCAGACCGTCCCGAGATCCTTGACCACCGACGCTTCCACGATCGGCTCCTTGCCGGCCTGCAACATGCCATTGACCGACACCGACATGCGCCTGAGCGTATGCACCTGCGCGACCAACCGGCCCAACGCTTCCGCCGCGCGCACGTCCGGCTTGGCACCGAGCACGCGCACCAGTTCGATCATCACGATGAACGTCTCAAGGAACCGTTCCGGCCCGCTGCGCTCGAACGCCAGTTCGCTCGTCGCCTGTTTCCAGGCTCCATCGATTTCACCCAGCACATGCGTATCGGGAATGAACATGTCGCCAAACACCACTTCGTTGAAGTCGTGCAGGCCAGTCAGGTTGTAGATGGGGCTGACGGTGATGCCCGGCGATTTCATGTCGACCAGAAACGACGTCAACCCGTGACGGCGATTTTCCTTGGTGGCGGGCGCGGTCCGAAAAATGGCGATCAGATAATCGGCGTTGTGGGCGTTCGACGTCCACACCTTGGTGCCGTTGATCCGGTAGCCGCCGTCGGTCTTGGTGGCCTTGGTGCTGGCAGCGAACAGGTCGGAGCCCGAGTTGGGCTCGCTCATGCCGATGCCGAAGCAGCATTCGCCGCGCGTGATGCGGGGCAGGATATCTGCTTTTAACGCCTCGTTGGCGTACTTGATCAACACCGGGCCGGACTGCCGGTCGGCGGTGAAGTGCAGCCGCACCGGAGCATTGGCGATGCGAAATTCCTCGGTGATGACATAGCGCTCGAGGAAGCTGCGTTCCTGGCCGCCATATTTTTTCGGCCAGGTAATACCGATCCAGCCCTTTTTGCCGACGCGACGGCTGAACTCGCGATTGAACAGATCATCGGTCTCGATCGCAGCGGGATCAAAGGTGCCGGCCGCAATCTCCTCGGCCAGAAAGGCGCGGACTTCACGGCGCAAGACCTCGCATTCGGGAGGCAAACGGATGGGATCGAATTGCAGCGCGGTGGACATGATTGCGGACCTGAGCAGCGGACAACGGCGGACAGCGAACGGCGGACAACGAAGCGGGATCAGCGCGACGACAAGAACGGCCAGAGACCGTCAGCACCACGCCTGGCAATCTGATTGCCGAGTTCGAGCGCCCACTGGCTTTCGTTGCCGAAATCATCGCGCCAAGACAGCATCCGCATCGTGAACCGATGCAGCACATGCTCTTTGGTGAAGCCGATCGCACCGAACACCTGATGCGCGATGGCGGCACCTTCGGTCGCGGCCTCAGCCGAACGAATGCGGGCCGCAGCGACCTCGAGGAAAATGCCCTCGTCGAACTTGCGGGGATCGGCCGCGATGGTGGACAATGCATCGGCGGCCGAACTGGCCGCCGCCATCGCAGCCGCTGCTTCCCCCGCCAGACGGGCAAGATTGTGTTGCACGGCTTGAAACTTGGCGATCGGCTTACCGAAAGCCACGCGCTCGCCCGCGTACTGCGTCGACATCCGCAGCAAGGCTTGCAACGCACCGGCGGTTTCCAACGCCCGCATCGCCGCACCCATCGTCATCAGCTTCGCCGCATCAAAGCCGGTCGGCGCGTCAGCGATGGCGATCGGCTTTACGTCGTCGAAGGTCACTTCGCCTACCTTGTCGCCCGCCAGCGATTTGCCGATCGCGATCCGACACGCCGATGTCGCCACGCATGCGATCCTGCAGCCTTCGGCACCGGTGACAACGACGGCGATATGCTCGGAGGCAGCCGCGAACGGTACGCCACGCGCGCGCCCCATCAATCGCCCATCCCGTCGCATGCCAATGACATCATTCCAGCGGCACGGCGCGACCGTCATGACGCCGGTGGGCGACGCGATCTTGGCTTGCGCAAGCAGCCACCCGGCCAGCAGCGTCTCGGTCAGCGGTGCCGGACTTGCGAACTCTCCGGACACACGCGCCAGTTCAAAGCCATCTGCACTCTCCCCGCCCACCCCACCCAGCTCTTCCGGCACCCACGCCAGCGGCAATCCCGCGCCCGACAGAGCCCGCCACAGCGCCGGCTCCCAAGCCGTATCGCGGGCCCGATTGACGGATTGCGGATCGGCCAGATCGCTCAAAATGCGCGTTGCTGTATCGGTGACGATGCTTTCAGCCAAATGACGTCCGCCCATGTCGAAGTTGCATCTCTTGCGAACGGTAACCGTCGGTCGGGCGTTTGCCAAGCAGCATCCCCGCCGCCGTGGTGGAACCGCAGCGCGGCCCCATCGTTCTCGTTCAAAACCGACACGGACCGAATGCGACGACGTCATCAAAGAAGCGCCGTATCTGAGAGCACTTTTTATTGCCTGAACACGGATGCAATTTATGCAAAAAATTATCAGCCACACATGGGCTGAAACGGCGAAGTTATATTGGCACACAGCCAGTGCTGTTGTCGCCAAGGGAGGCGACGATCGCATCTCATTGTTGGCCGCGGGAATTACGTTCTACGGACTTCTGGCAATATTTCCCGCAACGGCGGCGGTCGTTTCGCTCTTCGGGCTGTTTGCAAATCCGACGAAAATCAACGATCAGTTGACATCACTTTCCGGTGTCGTGCCCGAAGGCGCTGCGGGGATCATCGGAGATCAAGTCAGACGCGTTACCGAACAGGGCGGCAGCACACTCGGGATCGCCTTCGCCACGGGGTTTCTATTTGCTCTTTGGGGCGCAAACGCTGCGACAAAAGCCTTGTTCGATGCACTCAACACAATCAATCAAACGCCGGAAAAACGCGGCTTTTTCAGGCTTACATTACAATCGCTGGCATTCACTTTATGCGGCGTGATGCTTATTGTGCTGGCGGCTGCGGCCGTGGTTGCCTTGCCGGTCGCATTGAACCTGCTGGCCCTACCAGCCACCGGTGTTGTCGCGGTCCTCGACTTTGCACGGTGGCCACTTCTGCTGCTGGCCGCGGCTCTCGTCATCGGTGCGCTTTTCAGATACGGGCCGAGCCAGGGGCCGCATCGACGGTGGCTGAGTGCGGGCTGCCTGTTCGCGACCATTGCATGGCTGATCGGCTCGCTGATATATTCCTGGTACGTCGCCAATTTCGCAACGTACAACAGGACCTACGGTTCGTTAGGGGCGGTGGTCGGGTTCATGATGTGGATGTGGCTTTCAACCATCATCGTCCTGGCCGGCGCGGAAATCGATTATCAGGTGTCCGCTTTCGGTGCGCCTCGACCGGGCGAGAGACGCAACAATCGACTGGCCTAAATCAACCCGACGTTTGAATGAGCTTGGCGTGGAATACAGGCCCGGTTGGCTTGCCAGTCGGCGATCCACCGGCAGGCTCAAGGCTGACGCCGAACAACGCATTTTGGACGATGCTGGGATCGATGCCTGAAATGGCTTTCTTGACCTCGGTGACACGATCCTCGACCAGGCCTAACGACTGTGGCCCAACGCCGAGCTTGTCGGACGCGATCCACAACTGAAATGTCTTGCCCGAGGGCACGTCAGCCGCGACGCGCCGCACCGAAAGGGTGCGGCTGGCAAGATCGACACTCATGACGAAGGACGGCGACGCATCATCCTTCTGAAACACGGCGACAAAATTCTGCTCGAGAGGCGGGCGCACCATCTCGCGCGCACCGAGAATGACAGCGAGGCTCGCGGCGATTGCCGTGGCGGCCAACGCCGAGGTGCGCCAGTGCCGCAAGCGTCGCTGCAGATCGTGAACATCAAGTGTCACAACGCTGCCTCCGGCAATCGCGCCAGATGCAACCGCTGCTATTTTATGATCGATACGAGACTTCAAGCCTATCGGCACAACGATTGGCGGAGCCAACTCGTCCAGCGGTGCCAAGCGCTTCTCCCAATAAGCGACCGCCGCCTGCAACGGCAATTCGCGTTGCAATCTGGCTGAAACCGCGACGCGTTCTTCGGTGCTCAGAGTTCCAAGCACGTACTCCGCCGCCAGATCGTCGATGTGTGCCGGGCCGGTCATGGTCCAATGCAATCCTTGAGCTGAGCCAAACTGCGATGCAGCCACGTCTTTATCGTGGGGACGGGACGGGAAAACCGTTTACTCAGCGCCTCGCGACTTAACCCGTGCAGATAAGCCTGCACGACGACTTCTCTTTTCTCAACCTCGAGTTTTTGCAGACAATCAAACAATTTTTGACCATCTTCCGACTGCGTCAACATCTCAAGGGCAAGCGGCGCTTCGCTCACGACGTCGAAACCGGCCGGCATGTCTTCCAGCGACACCGGCTTTGACCGGCGTGCCTCATCCAGGGCACGATTGCGCGCAATCGTCGCCATCCAAGTTATCGGCGACGCCCGCGATGGATCGAAATCTCCGGCCCGTTCCCAGATTTTGACATAGACCTCCTGCAAGATTTCGTCGGCCAGGTCTCGGCGGACCAAAATGCGCAAAACAATGCCGTATAATTTTGCTGAAGTCGCCTCGTAAAGCTCGGAAAAAGCAGCTGTTTCCTTGAGTGCAATCCGTTGCAGGAGGCGAACGAGATCTTGTGCCGTGGTCATGGTCGCATACTGCACAAAATAGTCCCCGCAGAATTTGGCGCCTGAGCCATGACGATCAGAGTGGGTTACTGACACTGTTAACACGAAATAGATACGCACGATGCTCAGAAAAAGTTTCAACACCCTCTGGGTACCGGGATTTGGGTCGGCAGGACGACACCCACGAGGCGCGAGGCCTATTCGTCAAGCACGTAAAACGGGGGGCGCGCGCTTCGACCATTGCGGAATTTACCGAGAATACAAGCATAGATTGCATTTTTGCGTAGTCTCCCGCAACCTCAAGTCACTTCATCGATGGGGCGGGTCTAGAACCGTCACAAAACTTGCGATGAGGGGATTGCGAAATGCTAACATCGAGCCTGCGTCGGACGGACGGCAGGCCAGTGGGCCTCGATATTGTCCCGCCGCTGAAAGAGCGGTGCTG
>JANXYD010000308.1 GCA_025350265.1 Hyphomicrobiaceae bacterium
GTCTCAGCCAGTCACGGTGTCCGCCGCGTGCTCGGGAAGCTCTCGAGTGCCTCCAAGTAAACGGACAGTCATCAACCCATAACACGCCGAGATTGCAGTTTCACGCGATGCCGCGCGGCAGCCTTAATATCCCCGCCCCTGTTTCCGCCGATCACGCACGCAACTGACGCGCGTCGGCCGGACGTTGTCACCGCGCCACCGCGATCGGCACCTTCAGTGCCACATGCTCAGGCCTGAAGCCCAGCCCGATCAGTCGCGCCGGCCACCGCGCCAGCCACGGAAACCGCACCAGCAGCTTGACGGCCAACGGCGGTTGCATCTGCCGGGAACTGCCGAGAACGCCTGAGATCACGCGCTTTTGCGCTTGGACTTGCACCCACTGCACGATCCTGGTCGCCGGCATGCGCCGCGCCTGCACCGCCGCCAGATCGGCATCTCCCAGCGTGTGATTGCGCAACGGCTGCGCCAGAATATTCGCCGCCGCCACCGCATCCTGCACCGCCAGATTGATGCCGACCCCGCCGATCGGCGACATCGTGTGTGCGGCATCGCCGATCATCAGCAAGCCCGGCTTGTGCCACGTCTCCAAGCGGTCGACGCCAACCGTCAACAGTTTCATGTCATCAAAGCTTGCTACTTCCTGCACCCTGTCGGCGTGCAGCGGTGACAGCTCAGCGATCGCGTCGCGCACGGTTTGGATACCCGCCGCCTTGACCGTCTCCAGCGAGTTCTTGGCGATCACGAAGCCGCATTGCCAATAATCACCTCGGTTGATGGCGATAAAAATGTGCCCGACGCCGAAACTGCCGACCGGTTCGTCCGGGTCGGATGGCTTGCGCGACAAGCGGAACCACAGCACGTCCATCGGCGCGCCAAGATCTTGAACCGCAAGCCCCGCTTGCGGGCGCACCGTCGAATGTCGCCCGTCACAGCCGAGCACCAGATCCGACGTTACGCGCAGCAGTCCCGACGGCGTCTTCGCCACAAGCCCTGTCACACCCGCGCCGTCGTTGGTCAGCGTTTCCGCGTCGGCCTGCATGATCAATTCGAAATTCGCGTAGCGCCGCGCTTCGCCCGCGAGAAAATCGAGAAACTCCCATTGCGGCATCATCGCAATGAATTTCGCGCGCGTCGGCAGATGCGAAAAATCGGCGATCGTCGCTTCGAGATTACCGATCCGGCCGCGGATCCGATTTACGCGCGTATGCGGCCGCCGCAGAAACGCATCGTAGAGCCCGAGTTCGTTGATGATCTCAAGCGTCGACGGATGCACCGTATCGCCGCGAAAATCGCGCAGGAAGTCGGCATGTTTTTCGAGCACCAGAACCCGCACACCGGCGCGCGCCAGCAACAAACCCGCCATCATTCCTGCCGGCCCGCCACCGGCAATGCAACACTCGACGGCTCGAAACGTTTCCGTCATTTTCCATCGCCATGATCAGAAAACTATTGCGTGACGTCTTATACTTGCCAAAAATTTTGACTCATCAACAATGCATCGCGACGCCGATAATTGGAATGACGCCTTATACCGTCCCGCATATCTCACTCGCTACCAGCCCCGGCCTCGCCTGCGTCGCCGTCTCCCTCGCTCTCGGCGTCGGCTCCATCGTCTGGGATATGCTCGACCGAGACCACCTTTTCGGCTTCGTCCGTCTTGAAAATGCGCACGCCCTGCGTACTGCGGCCAGCGATCCGTACGCCGTCGATCGGACAACGGATCAGTTTACCGGCGTTGGTTACCAGCATGATCTGATCGTTGTCCTCGATGCCGAACGAGGCCACCAGATCGCCGTTGCGATCATTGACGACCATCGCCAGGATGCCTTTGCCGCCACGTCCGCTGGTGCGATATTCGTACGACGACGTGCGCTTGCCGAAGCCCTTGTCCGACACCGTCAGCACGAACTGTTCGCGCGCGCCGAGTTCGGCGTACCGTTCCGGCGTCAATTCCGGCAGCCCGTCCACGGTCTCTTCGTCGCCGTCCGGCACCGCGACCGCCTCGAGTTCTTCGACACCGGTTTCCGCCGATTGCGCTCGCCGCATGCTGGCCGCCTGCTTCAGGTAGGCCGCGCGCTCGGCGGGCGTTGCATCCGTATGGCGCAAGATGGCCATCGAAATGATCTTGTCGCCGTCATCCAGCCTGAGGCCGCGCACACCTGTCGAATCGCGCCCCTTGAACAACCGCACCTCTTCAGAAATGTGGAAACGGATGCAGCGGCCCTGCGCCGTCGTCAGCAACACGTCGTCGTCCGGCGTGGCGATGGCGACCGATACGATGCTGTCGCCCTCGTCCAGCTTCATGGCGATCTTGCCGTTGCGATTCATGTTCTCAAAATCGCCAAGGCTGTTGCGCCGTATCCCGCCCGAACGCGTGGCGAACATCAACTCCAGCGCGCCCCACGTCTTGCTGTCTTCCGGCAACGGCAGGATCGACGTGATGACTTCTCCAGGTTCCAGCGGTAGCAGGTTGACCAGCGCCTTGCCCGGCGATTGCGGTGTCGCCGCCGGCAGCCGCCAGACTTTCATGCGGTAGCACATGCCGCGCGATGAAAAGAACAGCACCGGCGTGTGCGTGGAGGCGATGAAAATCTGCGTCACCACGTCTTCGTCGCGAGTAGACATGCCCGAGCGGCCTTTGCCACCACGTCGTTGCGCGCGATAGGTGACGAGCGGCACGCGCTTGACGTAGCCCTTCATCGACACCGTCACGACGCAATCCTCGCGCGCGATCAAGTCCTCGTCTTCAAGTTCGCCTTCCATTTCGATGATTTCGGTGCGGCGCGGCACCGCGAACTCGGTTCTGATGGCGCTCAGTTCGTCGCGAATGATCGTGATGACGCGTGACCGAGACGACAAGATGTCGAGGAAATCCTGGATCTCGACGCCGATCTTGCGCAATTCGTCAGCGATTTCGTCACGCCCCAGCGCCGTCAACCGCGACAGCGTCAGCGCGAGGATGGCGGTCGCCTGCGCATCCGACAATTTATAGACACCGGCATCGGATACCTTATGACGGGGATCGGCGATCAACTCGACCAGCGGCCGCACATCACCCGCCGGCCAATCGCGCGCGATCAGCTGTTCCTTGCGTCCGCCGGCGAGGCAGCGCCGCGAATCAGCGCGATGACTTCGTCGATGTTGGCCACAGCAATCGCCAAGCCGACCAGGACGTGCGCCCGGTTGCGCGATTTCGAGAGCAGGAATTTGATCCGCCGCGACACCACTTCTTCGCGAAACGCGTTGAACGCCAGGATAATGTCGCGCAGATTGAGTTGCTCAGGCCGGCCGCCGTTGAGCGCGATCATGTTCGCGCCGAACGTCGTCTGCAATTCCGAATGCCGCCACAACTGGTTCAAGACGACATCGGAAATCGCGTCGCGCTTCAGTTCGATGACGATGCGGATGCCTTCGCGATTGCTCTCGTCCCACAGGTCCGAAATGCCCTCGATGCGCTTCTCGCGCACCATTTCCGCGATCTTCTCGATCAAGGTTTTTTTGTTCACCTGATACGGAATTTCAGTGACGATCAGCGCTTCGCGATCCTTGCGGATCTCCTCGGCATGCACCTTTGCGCGCATGATGATCGAGCCGCGACCCTTGTGATAGGCAGCCAGCGCACCTGCGCGCCCAAGGATGAGAGCGCCCGTCGGAAAATCCGGTCCCTGGATAATGCCGCACAGATCGTCGACGGTAATTTCAGGATTTTCGAGCGCCGCGATGCAGCCGTCGATCACTTCACCGAGATTGTGCGGCGGAATGTTCGTCGCCATGCCGACAGCGATGCCGCCGGCGCCGTTGACCAGCAGATTGGGAAATTTCGCCGGCAGCACGGACGGCTCGCTTTCGGTGCCGTCGTAGTTGTCCTGGAAATCGACCGTATCCTTGTCGAGATCATCGAGCAGGTATTGCGTGACCTTGGCCAGCCGCGATTCGGTATAGCGCATCGCCGCCGGGCTATCGCCGTCGATGGAGCCGAAGTTGCCCTGGCCATCCACCAGCGGCACGCTCAACGACCAGTTCTGCGCCATGCGCACCAGCGCGTCATAGATCGCGAGATCGCCGTGCGGATGGTATTTGCCCATCACCTCGCCGACGACGCGCGCGCTCTTGACGTATTTTTTGTTCCAGTCGAGCCCGAGTTCGTTCATCCCGTGCAAAATGCGGCGATGCACGGGCTTCAAGCCGTCGCGCACATCCGGCAGCGCGCGCGACACGATCACGCTCATCGCGTAATCGAGGAACGACCGCTTCATCTCCTCGCCGATGGTGATCGGGCGAATGTCGCTCGGCCCCTTCGGCGGCAGCGGTGGTAGACCTGCGGGCGGGTCTTGCGGCGGTTTGTCGTTGTCGGCCAAAAAAACAAATCCTCAGTTGCGGCGGTCGTCCGATCAAGGCGTCCGTTTCAGTGTGTTCCGTGCGTCGGACTAACGCTGGCAGCCCATGACTTGCTGTCGCGGTGCTGTCGTCCTGTCGTCCTGTCCGAATTGCTGTTCCGGCCAGACGGGCGAGCGGCCGCAGACGCGTTCCCACCCATCGGCGCGGTATAGCATGGCACGCCACCCAGGCAATGGCGACGCGTCGGCGCACACCCATCGCTCTTTAATAACCCTGTGCGCAACGGTCTTGCCCTCGGCAGCGCCAGCACCTATCTGCTGGCTTCATAAAGCGAATGGGTTCAGCACCGGTTCACACTCGCTCGCCTAATAGGATGCTGTGAATTCCGGCGATCGGGATCGCGAACCAGATCGCCGGCCCGGATAGACGGCACCGTTCAGCTGGCTGCTGCAACGCGACCTGCCACAACTCGAAAAAAGGACTTTCCAATGAACAAGATCATTTTTGGTACCGCGCTCTCGGCGATGCTTTTGTCGGCAGCGCCCGTGTCGGCCCAGACGGCGGCACCGGCGGCCAAGGTGTCCATCCCCAGCGGCGTTTTCTACAAGGGCCTTGGCCCGCAGCAGTACGCCGCCCGTGACAAGCTGATCGGTGCCAACGTCGTCAACAAGGACGGCACGGTCATCGGCGACATCAAGGACCTGATCATGAGTTCGACGAACGAAGTCGAAGGCGTGCTCCTCGGCACTGGCGGCATCCTCGGTGCCGGCGAAAAGGAAGTTGGCGTTCGCTACGGCGCGCTGCAGTTCTCCAAGAAAGACGGCAAGACGGTCATTTCGCTCCCTGCCGCCACCAAGGACGTGATTGCGGCGCTTGAGCCCTTCGCCCGTGGCCCCAAGAAATCGCTGGCCGAACGTGCATCGGATAAGCTGAAGGCATTGTCGGACAAGACCAAGGAAGGTGCCGGCCCGGTGCTTGAGAAGGCCAAGGAAGCCACCAAGGGTGCCGTCGAAAAGGCCAAGGAACTCGGCCAGACCGCCATGGAAAAAGGCAAGGAAGCCGTCGACGCCGCCAAGGAGAAAGCCGCTCCCGCGACGCCGAAGCAGTAACTGCCTGCCGAAGACCTCCGCTCATTGATCTTGCGTCTTCAAACGACCATCGCGGCATCAGTCGCGATGGTTTTTTATGTTGCCGCCGGCGTCGTCCGGCCCGGCAGCATGAGTATCGCCTCGCCCTCGAGCACGATCTTGTCGCCCACCCGGCAGATGCACTCAAAGCGCGCGCGCCGCTTGGCCGGCAGCAGATCGACGATGCGCACGCGCGCCACAACCTCATCGCCGTCGCGCACCGGCGCGCGAAAATTCAACGTCTGCGAAATATAGATCGCCCCCGGCCCCGGCAAGTGCATGCCGAACACCGCCGAGATGTAGCCTGCCGTCAGCATGCCGTGCGAGATCGGCGTCTTGAACGGCGTGGTCGCGGCGTACACCGCATCCAAATGCACGGGATTGCTGTCCCCTGACAGGTCGGCGAACGCTATGATGTCCGCCGTCGTGACCGCGCGCGCATAACTCGCCTCCATCCCCACTTCGAGATCCTCGAAGGCGTAGCTCGTATTCACTGACATATCCCGCTCACTTCCACTATTGTCCGCGCCCAGTATAGTGCTCGTTTGGCCTCACGCGCTAGTCGCGCTCCGGCGGGGCGGCGCTTGCGCCGACGCCGCGAGGGGCGGCTACGTGCGGCTTCGCCGCAGTTTCGCTGCGCGTAGCCTCACCCGCCTGCGGCTTGGCACTGCGCAAGGAGTGGCTACGGGCGGCTTCGCCGCAGTTTCGCTGCGCGTAGCCGAACCCACCTGATTAGCCGCATCTGGCGGCGGTGGCTGGCAGGCTGCCCCGGTCGCGGCACCCTTTCGCGCGTGACGCCCAAACGGGCTTATTTCAGAGTTTTGAGGCAGCAGCGGTGCCATGCACGACGTCGTAGTCGCAGTAAATTTTGAAGCTCGCTGTCGTGGCCGTCAAATGCAGATAAGGATTACGAAAGATCTGGCTCCAGGTGGGATGATCAACCTGCCATAGGTAAACGCCGCCGCCACGCCGGCCGATATCGAGCCGGATGGGCGTGTCGGGTGACCACGCTGCGGCGTCAAGCCCGAACGCGCGGCGTGCGTCGCGGCCACAGGCTTCCAGTGCGCGCGGCCGGTAGGCGTCGACGATGATGTCGTCGGCGGCCGTTCGATGCAGCCAATTCAGGGTCGCAACCTTGCCGGTCGCCAGCAGTGCCAGAATGATCACGAGACCGCGCATGGAACATTCCAACTTCGCCCGCGTGCCGACCGCACGCTGCCATTGCAGATTTTTGATCGGAAAGGTTAAGGAAGTTTTATGCGGTCGGGCCTCACGCGCTCGTCACGCTCCGGCCGGGGCGCGTTACCACGCGACGGCAGTCGCCTACATCAGGCCAAGCCGCAGGTGGGTGAGGCCCCAACAAGACACAGCATTTTACTGAATTCTAATGCTTATTTAGCGTGATCGTTACTGCGACAGGCGCCTTCTTGCCACGTGACGCCGGCACGGCATC
>JANXYD010000315.1 GCA_025350265.1 Hyphomicrobiaceae bacterium
TCGAGAACGCCAAGCCCGGCTCGTTCGGCGACGCTTATATGTTTTCGGTGCAGACCATCGCCACCATCGGCTATGGACACCTGCTGCCGAAGTCGGCGTTCGTCAATGCGGTCGTCGTGTTTGAATCGATGGCTTCCTTTCTCGGCCTGTCGTTGTGGACCGGCCTCGCCTTTTCGCGTTTTTCGCGGCCAACCGCGCGCGTTCTGTTCAGCGAAAACGCCGTGATTTCCAGAGACAATGGCGTTCCCACGTTGATGTTCCGTGTCGCCAATGGGCGCGGCAATCGCATCGTCGATGCAACCATTTCGGTGACCTTGCTCCGCAACGAGACCAACGCGGAAGGCATGGAGTGGCGACGGCAGGTGGATTTGCAACTGGTCCGCGCTCGTTCGGCCGTGTTTGCGCTGACATGGACCGTGCAGCATCGCATCGACGCAACCAGCCCGCTGCTGGCATTTGCCGACATGATCGCGGCCGACGCTGAACCTCAACTCGTCGTCTCGCTGATCGGCATCGACGACACCTTCGGCCAGCCGATCCACGCCATGCAGTATTATGACGCCCAGCGCATCCATCGGAACATGCATTTCGTCGATATCGCCACGAGTTCTGCGGACGGCAGCGCCGTGATCGATTTTAACCGCTTTCACGATGTGGAAGCCGACTGACCCGATCGGATGCCACGCCATGACCGAACTCAGATACACCCCGCTTGCAGCCAGCCTGCCCGCCACCGTGCCGTTCGTCGGCCCGGAAACGCAGGAGCGCGCGCGGGGGGTAAAATTTCGCGCGCGGATTGGTGCCAACGAGAACGTCTTCGGCCCGTCGCCCAAGGCGATCGCCGCGATGAGCGCTGCGGCGGCGGATTGCTGGATGTATTGCGACCCCGAAAATCATGATCTCAAAGCTGCGCTGGCAGTTCACCTTGGGATCGCGCCAGAAAACATCGCAGTGGCCGAGGGCATCGACAGCTTGTTTGGCTATACGGCACGCTTGTTCCTCGAACCCGGAGACGCCGTCGTCTCGTCGCTGGGCGCTTATCCGACCTTCAATTTCCATGTCGCTGGCTTCGGCGCGCGCTTGATCACACAGCCCTACGTCGCCGACCGCGAAGATCCGGCCAGCCTACTCACGGCCGCCGCGCGCGAGCGCCCGAAATTGATCTATTTTGCCAATCCGGATAATCCGATGGCGTCGTGGTGGGACGCCGCCGCCGTGCAGCACCTTATCGCCGAGATACCCGCCGACAGCGTGCTTTGCCTGGACGAAGCCTACCACGAGTTCGCGCCCGCCAACGCCGTCCCGCCGCTCGACGTTACGCTACCCAACGTGCTGCGCTTCCGCACGTTTTCGAAGGCCTACGGCATGGCCGGCGCGCGCATCGCCTACGTGATCGGCGAACGTAGCCTGATCAAATCGTTCGATAAGATCCGCAACCACTTTTCGACCAACCGAATTGCGCAGGCTGGCGCGCTCGCGGCCCTCGGCGACCAGGACTATTTGCGCGACGTTATCGCCAGGGTCGCGCGCGCCCGGCAGCGCATCTGCGATATCGCACGTGGAAACGGCCTCGTGCCGCTGCCATCGGCGGCCAATTTCGTCGCCATCGATTGCCTGCGGGATGGTGCCTACGCCAAACGTGTGCTCGATGGGTTGATCGGACGCGGCGTATTCGTCCGCATGCCCGGCGTCGCCCCGCTCAACCGCTGCATCCGCATTTCAGCCGGCACCGACGCCGATCTCGACATTTTCGCGGAGATTTTGCCCATGGCCTTGGCTGCGGCCGCTGAATGATGGACGGTTTGGCCAATGGACGAACCGTCACAATAATGCGATCCGAGCCTCTCGGACGCATCGAACTTGAATGCTAGGACTGAGCATGAAGAAACGCGCCATCACCGCCCCCGACGGCAACCAGCCCGTCAGCCGCTATGCCGAAGCCATGGAAGTGACCGACGCCAAGCGTTGGCTGTTCTTGTCCGGGCAGACGCCGATGCGCCCCGACGGCTCCATCCCCGACGAATTCCGCGATCAGGCGCGCCAAGTCTGGTCCAATATCCAGGCGCAGTTGCGCTGCTCCGACATGACGCTCGACAATCTCGTGAAGGTGACGGTTTTTCTGTCAGACCGCCGCTATGGCCCGATCCACCGCGCCGTGCGTGAGGAAATTCTTGGCGACCGCGTCTTGGGCCTTACCGTGATCATCGTCGGTGCGCTCGATGAACGTTGGCTGCTCGAAGTCGAAGTGATCGCCGCGGCATGAAGCCGGCTAGCGTGGGAACGTGATGTCGATCTTCATCTGCACCAGCCACGGCAGGAAGTGCTTGGCGATTTGCCCGCCGCCCCACAGGATCGCCGTCAATAACAACAGCGCCGGGATGGCCGCGATCACTGCCTTGAGAAAAAAGCCGACCATGTGCAGGAACGGCAACTGCAGGCTCATGACGGTCGCGGGCGGATAGTCTCCTGGCGGGCTTTGCGACACGGGATAATCCCCGCTGCGGAATTCGCTTTCCATTTGATTGCCGAACCCGCCTGCGCCAGGTCGCTGCGCCGCGGCTTGGCTGAACGTCGCCCCGCGCGGTGGTTTCGGTGCGTTCAGGATCTCCCGCGCCATCTGATCACGGGCGCGCGCTTCCTTCTGTTGACGGACCGTGCGCGGCAAATCTTCGTCACCACCGGAATGATACGATGTGTCGCTCATGCTCATTGCCTCTGGCCGCGCGTTCAGGTCGCGCCACGGCGTATTTGATGTCGATGCCCTAAAGTGCTCCGTCAATTTGTCCGGATTAGGAACAGCTCCCTGCCACTGCGATAAATAGTGCCTGGTCGATCTTGTAAATAATCATAAGGTCGGCGGAACCAAACGGCTCATGTTGCGGGGCATTGGCAAATCCGGCATGCTGTGTCCACGCGGACATTCGTCGCCATCGCACTTCGGGAACCGTTCATGGAGTCCACGGGCATATCGTTCCCCCACCGGCTGCAGGCGCGCTTTTCCGAAGCCGAGGCGGCGGCCGTCGCCGCGACGTTCGATCTCCGCCACCTGCCGCCACAGTTTTATGACAACCCCTACCCCTACTTTCACGCGCTGCGCGAGGCGACGCCGGTTCGCAAGACCGGGCCTGACAGCTTTCTGTTGACCAGGCACGCTGATCTCGTCGCCGTCTACAAGGATTCCAAGACCTTTTCGTCCGACAAAAAGGCTGAATTTCTGCCGAAATTCGGTGACGGTCTGCTCTACCAGCATCACACCACCAGCCTCATCTTCAACGATCCGCCGTTACACACCCGCGTACGCCGCATCATCGCAGGTGCGCTCAACCCGCGCGCGGTTGCCGATCTCGAGCCGCCGATGATCGCCATGGTCGACGCCCTGTTGGACGTTATGGAAGACAAGGGACGCTGCGACATCATCGCTGATCTCGCCGCATCCGTGCCCATCGAAGTGATCGGCAATTTGCTGGCGATCCCTCATCACAGGCGGGCGCCATTGCGCGACTGGTCACTGGCCATCCTCGGCGCGCTGGAACCGCAACCCAGCCCAGCGATGCTGGAAACCGGCGAGATCGCCGTGCGCGATTTTCTCGATTATCTCAGGGAATTGGTTGGCGAGCGGCGCAAGGCTCCCGGCAATCCAGACCGTGACGTGCTGACGCGCTTGATCGCCGGCGAGAAGGATGGCGAGAAACTGTCTGAGAT
>JANXYD010000362.1 GCA_025350265.1 Hyphomicrobiaceae bacterium
ATGCAGCGTAACACCGATCAGCAGCGCTTGCTGATCGCCTGGGCACCGCTGGTGCTGGGAGCGGCGCTGACGGTGTTTGCAGCCTCGCGTACGCTGCCGCTCACAATGCTTCTATTGGCTGTCATCGGCGGATCGATCATGTGCTGCGCCAATTCCGCCAACGTGCTGTTGCAGCAATCGGTCACCGACGAATGGCGCGGCCGGGCGATCGGCCTTTATGCCATGTCGTTCCAGGGCGTGGCCCCCGTCGGCACGTTGCTGGCAGGGATGCTTGCGTCTCATTTCGGGCTCGCCGCCACCCTGACGCTCAACGGGCTGGTCATTGTAGCCGCCGCTATGTTCGTGCGCAGCCGCATGGCCAAGAACCCGACACTGTTGGATAGCGCTACGTATCTGCCAACCGTCGGCCAAGCCGGTGCCGAATCATCGCCGGCACCCGCGCCAGCGTTCGCACGCCAGCACGCCGCCGAATGATGTGCCGCCGCGCCGTCCGGCACGCTTGCTGTGCGGCGGTTTGATCGGTATGGAAGCCGCATGATGCGATTTGAACCGCGATTGTGGATGTGGGGACCGATGTCCCGGCTCGGCCTGTCGGTGGCAGCACTGACGTTTTGCCTTGATCAGGCGCACAAGTGGTGGATGTTGCTCGGCCTCGATATTCGGGGCAAGGGCCGTATCGTCGCGGCACCGTTTCTCGACTTTGTTTACGTGCTCAACCAGGGCGTCAGCTATAGCTTGCTGACCGGTTCGAGCCAGCGCTGGCAATTCATTCTCGCGTCGTTTGCGGTGCTGGCCTCGGTGGCACTGGCGGCGTGGCTCGCGCGCGGCATCGACAATCGACTCGCGGCCGTCGCTGTGGGCATGATCATGGGCGGGGCGCTCGGGAACGGCCTCGATCGGTTGACGCTGGGCGGCGTGGCGGATTTCTTCTCGCTGCATGCGTTCGGGTATTCCTGGTACGTTTTCAACATCGCGGATGTCGCCATCGTTGCTGGTGTGGCAGCATTATTGTATGAGTCGCTGTGGCCGGCCGCGACTCGGGTAGACGGGTCGGCCGACGGCAAGTGAGTAGTGCGTGCCACAAAGCCAACGCAAAGGTGACGTTGATGTTGCCGCTATAGCCGACGGATATAGGCCGCGAGGCTGTTCAGTTAGTGTGCGACGGCTCAGTCGACTGGTTCAGCGTAAGGGGATGTCGGCCGCTGCCGACAACGGGCTCAAACTGCGGGCCGCGACTCGGAGCACGCGCGTGACGGGGACAACTGGGATGACGATCAACGCCAACACCACCGCCGCAACGCGGTCCACGACCGCAGCTCGGTCCACGCGTGCCGGAAGCGCTGGCCGTTTCGGCATAACGGCAATCTCTGCGGCTGTGCTGCTGGCAGTCGGGCTGAGCGGCTGCGCCGATACTGACCTGAGTGGTAAAGTCTTCGACGTGCTCGGCGTCAGCGCAGCGGCACAGGCCGCCGCCAAAAGCGAGCCCAAAATGGCCGTGCGATCGGGTTTGGTATTGCCGCCCGATGCATCGCGGTTGCCTGAACCTGGATCCGGTAGCGATGCTGAAGCCGCTGCGGCGGTCGCAGCCGTCGACGATCCCGATCGCAAGAAGGTGATGGCTGCGAACGAGCGCGCCCGGCTGCACAAGGCCTATTGCTCCGGCCAGATGAGCTGGAAGGAAAAGGCTTTGGACAAAGACTACATTCCCAAGAGTCCGTATGGCCCTTGCGGATTGATCGGTGATTAAGGGGAATGCGTCTTAAATCAGTATCTTAGGTCGAGTTGGCGCAGGGTTTTTTTTGGTTTCACCTTTTCGTCACCACAATTGGCGTGCTTAGTCTTCGTCAAGCCACACCCGATCCGACACTGTCAACCGACCTATGCCGAGCATTAGCCATGGCCCCGATTGTGCCAGGCCCGGTCCGTCAGGATGCTTGTTCGCTGCCTGTTCGCTGACTGATCACATTCGCCCGCTTGCCACGGAGAGTTTTTACTATGCGTCACCTGCCGCATCGCCGTTCCAGTTGTCTGACACGTTACAGCTTAGGTCTGTTGTCTATTCCCTCGCTTGTGAGCGCCCTCATGTTTATGCACAGCTTCGCCGCCATGGCCGACAACGCGCATTCGCGGGTTTCGGAGTTCACACTCGACAACGGCATGCAGGTGGTTGTGGTGCCCGATACGCGCGCACCCGTCGTCACGCACATGGTCTGGTATAAGGTCGGCGCGGCCGACGAACCGCACGGCACCTCCGGTATCGCCCATTTCCTCGAGCATCTGATGTTCAAATCGACCGAGAAGATCGCCATCGGCGAATTCTCGAAGATCGTGGCGCGGCTCGGTGGCAACGACAATGCGTTTACCTCGAATGATGCGACAGCCTACTTCCAGCGCGTGGCCAAGGACCGGCTGCCAATCATGATGGAAATGGAGGCCGACCGCATGGTCAACCTCAAGCTCACTGAAAAGGAAGTGTTGACCGAGCGCGATGTCATCCTTGAGGAGCGTCGTTCGCGCGTCGAAAATAATCCTGCAGCCATCCTCGACGAACAGATGTCGGCGGCGCTGTATCAAAACCACCCCTATCACATCCCCGTGATCGGCTGGATGCACGAGATGGCGAAGCTGTCGCGCGCCGACGCGTTCGCGATGTACAAAAAGTATTACGCGCCTAACAACGCCATCCTCGTCGTCGCCGGCGACGTGACGCCGGAAGGCGTGAAGGCGATGGCCGAGGAGACCTATGGCAAGCTGGCG
>JANXYD010000436.1 GCA_025350265.1 Hyphomicrobiaceae bacterium
CGGCGACGTCGTCGTATTCGCCGAAGTCCTTGAAGCCGTTTGTTTTCGCTATGGTTTCAAGTTCGGCCTGGATTTTCGGGTCGGGCTTGTCAGATGTCGCGCCCTGCATTTTCTCGCTGATTTTGGCCATATCGGCTTGCGCCGCGATGAAACCTTTGACTTGCGGCTCGGTGAGCTTCACTTGCTTGATGACGTCGGGCGCAGGCGTCTGAGCGCGCGCCGCATGGGTGCCGCCAGTCAGCGTCGCCAGCGTCAGCATCACGCCGACGCAAAGTCCGGAAAAGGATCCAAGGTTCTTCAAATTTCGCATCCGCCGTGCTCCTGTCAGATTATCGATGCAAAGGTATGTGAACGGCGTAGATGCGCCGCATGACGAAAGTGAGACGCCGAATATGCAACCCCACACCAGCCAAAACGCCGATGTCACCACATATCCGCCGGGCCTTATGTCGATAAACGAAATCGAGCGATTGATCGACGAACAATTTCCGCAGGTGCATATCGGCGGGCGCGTATTTTTCATCGAGGCTGTGGGGCATAGCTTAGCCCGCATGCGTATGGTCGAACATGAGAAAAACCTCCGTCCGGGGCGCACACTTTCCGGGCCGAGCATGTTTCAACTGGCCGATCTCGCGCTATATGTCGCAATCCTGGCGACGCTTGGTGAGCGCGCAACGCAAGCGGTGACCACGAACTTGAACATCAATTTCCTGTCCCGGCCGGCTCCTGGCGATCTCCTGGCGGACGTTTCCCTGGTGAAGGTCGGCCGTAAGCTGGTGATCGGCGAGGTCGAACTGCGCGCTGTCGCAAATCCACAGATGGTCGCGCATGCCATCGGTACGTATGCGTTGCCACCAATGACGCAAAAAGCATCCGAAAATAACGGTATTATGATACCTCCATACACAACATATTGATTTAAATGTCTAAAATTTGTTTGCGACGCTCAGATTGGTTTTGACAGGGTCGTCGTCCGTCTTTATAAGTCGGCCATCTCCGGCGACACCTGGGTCATCGTGAGCAGCGGATGCGTAAGCGTCCGGGCCAGATACTCCATGTCGCAAATCCCGCATCATGCCGCACTTACCATCGAAGGATCGAGGTCATGCAGACCTATAACGCCAAAGTCGGCGAGATCGAGAAAAAGTGGTTCCTGATCGACGCCAAAGGTCTGGTCGTCGGGCGCCTCGCCTCGGTTATTGCGCTTCGCCTCAAGGGCAAGCACCGCGCCACCTACACCCCCCACATTGATACCGGTGACAACATCATCGTCATCAATGCCGATAAAGTCGTCTTCACCGGCAAGAAAACCGAGAAGAAGCTTTATCACTGGCACACCGGGCATCCGGGCGGCATCAAGACCCGCACGCCGCGCCAAATTCTTGAAGGCAAGTTCCCCGAGCGCGTGCTGCAAAAGGCAGTCGAACGCATGATCGCCGGCGGGCCGCTCGGCAAAAAGTTGATCGGCAATCTCAAAGTCTATGCGGGCGACAAGCATCCGCATGAAGCGCAAAACCCGGTCACCGTCGACGTCGGCGCGATGAACCGCAAGAACGTGGGGGTCTGAGATCATGGCACTAGAGACCAAAACGCTGGCCGATCTGGCCGACCTGAAGTCCGAGATGCCGGCGGTCGTTGCCGCCGCAGCTGCTCCCGTGCACGTCCAGAAACTCGACAAGTTCGGCCGCGCCTACGCCACCGGCAAGCGCAAGAACGCCATCGCGCGCGTCTGGATCAAGCGTGGCGCCGGCAAAATCGTCGTCAATGGCAAGGAATATTCGAAATATTTCGCGCGCCCGGTGCTGCAGATGCTGTTGCAGCAGCCGATCAAGATCGCCGCACGCGATGCACAGTATGATGTGATGGCAACAGTTGTCGGTGGTGGCCTTTCGGGGCAGGCCGGCGCGGTTCGTCACGGCATTTCCAAGGCGCTGACTTACTTCGAGCCTGAATTGCGTGGCGTGCTCAAAAAGGGCGGCTTCCTGACGCGCGACAGCCGCGTGGTTGAGCGCAAGAAGTTCGGTAAGATGAAAGCCCGCCGCAGCTATCAGTTCTCCAAACGCTGATATCGGCCGTTCAAGATCAATCGTCTGCAGCAGCCCGCGCAACTTGCGCGGGCTGTTTGCGTTCATAGCTCGACTGGGTGGACGTAGGTGGCACGGAGTGCCGCTTTTCTGTTCATTCTGCAGTCATCTTGTGCATTGCAATAAACATAATAAGACTCTGTCATAAAATGTTTTTTTCATCGTTGACTCACTAGGTGTGGCGACGTGTTGTGCGATGCAGCGAAATAGGTTAACCTGCAGGTTCTCGTTTGTGAACTTACATGCGTCGAGCTTTGGAGTGCCGTAGGTATGAGCGATCACCAAGCCTTGCCAGGATCCATCCGCAAACTGTGGCCGAACGAGACTTCGGCGTTCCGCGATCATTTGTTGCGACTGGACCAGAGCAGCCGCCGTATGCGCTTTGCGCACTCGGTATCGGACGCATTCATCGAAGATTATGCTGCCCGCATGAGCGATATGGGCAGTGTCGTCTACGGTTACATCGAAGGTAACGAAATCAGGGCGGTCGCGGAGTTGCGCAAACTCGGCGATCGCTGGGGCGATGAGGCTGAAGCTGCTTTTTCCGTCGAACACGCGTTCCAGGATCACGGTCTGGGGTCTGTAATGATGGGTCGCATTATCCGCTCGGCGCGCAATCGCGGCATCAATCGGCTTTACATGAGCTGTCTCGCCGAAAATTCGAAAATGCAGGCGATCGCGCGCAAGCACGAAGCCGACCTCAAGTTCGAGTATGGCGAAGTCATCGGCGAAATTTTGCCGCAGACGCCGAATTATTTCTCGTTGCTCGCCGAAGCGGTCGAGGACCGGGTTGGCTACATGATGGCCGTCTTCGATCTGCAAAAGCGTCTGGTAAATGCGGCCTGAGATAGGTCACACCGCTTATTGATGCGGCGCTTTGTACATTGGCATGGCGAAGTTGACGTGGTGCGGCTCGGGTGCCGTGGCCACGAAGATGGCGCCCGCAAAAGCGCTGGCTGCGGCGAGAACAAGGGCAAAGTTTTTTATCGACATCGTGGTCACGCGATTTTGATGCGAGCAGTTTCTCAGTGCTTGTGCATCCACCAAGGCCTAAGCAACCCTCGTGGGTATCAATCTGACGGACCGGATTGGGGGTCCGCCGTCCCATCTCTTGCCATCTTTTTACGCCAGCGCGCGTGAGTGGGTTGTGAAAGGCGTGTTCACCGGGCATTCATCAGGCCAGTTTAGTGCGCGCACACGAGACGCCTGAGGCACACGATGAAATCGTCAGACTCCACGCTTGATGCCGCACATGCCAAAAGCATGATGGTCGACCTGCCGATGGTGCAGCGCGCGGCGCAGGCCATCCATGGTGCCGTTCTGAACACCGATTGCGACGAGAGCCGCACGCTCGGCGAAATTCTCGCCTGCCAAGTCTATTTGAAATTCGAAAATCTGCAGTTCACCGCCGCCTTCAAGGAGCGCGGCGCGCTCAACCGGCTGCTGGCGCTCGACGACAACGAGAGGCGGCGCGGTGTGATTGCGATGTCCGCCGGTAATCATGCGCAAGGCGTTGCCTATCACGCCAGGCGGCTGGGCATTCCGGCTGTCATCGTGATGCCCATCGGCACTCCGATGGTCAAGATCGAGAATACCCGGCGGCATGGGGCGACGGTCATCGTCCACGGGGCCACGCTGGAAGACTCGGCCGCCTTTGCGCGCGATTATTGCGTGCGGGAAACCCTGACGTTCATCCACCCCTATGACGATCCGCTGGTGATTGCCGGGCAGGGCACGATCGCGCTTGAAATGCTGTCGGCGGTGCCCGAACTCGATACGCTCGTGGTGCCGATCGGTGGCGGCGGGCTCATCTCCGGCATGGCAGTCGCGGCCAAGGGGCTGAAGCCGGATATTCGCATCATCGGCGTACAGGCAGACCTCTATCCATCGATGTACAACCTCATCAAGCGGCAAGCGCTGCCGATGCGCGGCGATACGCTGGCGGAAGGCATCGCGGTCAAGGCTCCGGGACGCATTACGAGGGCTATCGTGGAGCAGTTCGTCGACGATATCGTGCTGGTGACGGAGGATCAACTCGAACGCGCGGTGTCGCTGCTGATCGGCATCGAGAAGACCGTCGTCGAGGGAGCGGGCGCGGCTGGTTTGGCGGCGATGCTGGCGCATCCGGAGATGTTCCGAGGCCGCAAGGTCGGGCTCGTCTTGTGTGGCGGCAACATCGACACGCGGTTGCTGGCATCGGTTCTGACGCGTGAACTCGCACGCGAAGGCCGTTTGTCGCAGTTGGCCATCGATCTCGTCGATCGGCCTGGACAGTTGGCGGCGGTGGCGACGCTGCTCGGCAAGGCCGGTGCCAACATCGTCGAAGTGTCGCACCAGCAAACCTTTTCGGCACTTCCCGCCAAGGCAACGCTGCTTGAAGTGGTCATCGAAACGCGGGACCGCGAACACTTGGACGAAACCGTCGCAATGTTGCGCTCCGCAGGCTTTCATGTCGAAGTGCAAACAACGCCTGGGGCCAGGCACTGAGATGGACAAGCGAAAAGAACGACCGCTGAGAAAAACACCCCCACATCTGCCCTTCGGGCACCTTTTCCCCAAGGGGAGAAGGCAACTCCTCAATGCACAGAGGGTTGGTCCTCG
>JANXYD010000040.1 GCA_025350265.1 Hyphomicrobiaceae bacterium
CGGTCGCCATATAAGTCGTGGTAGGTAACGCGCGTCGAAATCAGCGATAATGACCGAACCGTTCAGTTCGTCATTGACTTATGCTATCTGTAGGGCTATGTCAATGACCGAACGGTTCGGTCACGAAAAAGTTCCTGGGAGTTGAACAGCGCAAATGCCGACGCAAGTCAAATTTGGTGGCTTAACTTATGATGTTGCTTCAGCCCCGGTGCCGGCGTCTTCGGCGTCTTCGGCTGCTTTGGCTGTGGATGCGCGCGATGGCGCCGCAACTGAGGGCGAGGGCTGCGAGCGCGCCGCGCTTGAGATGGAGCTTCTCGACGCGAAGGATTTGCCGGCAGACCCACGCGTCGATCGAGCCAAACGCCGGCAAATACTCGAAGGCGCGAACCGGGTTTTTCTCAAGCAAGGTTTCGACGCGGCGAGCATGGGAGCCATCGCCCAGCAGGCGGGCGTTTCCAAAGGCACGCTTTATGTCTACTTCAAGAGCAAGGAAGAGCTGTTCGGTGCCATCGTCGATGACAAGCGGCGACAGCAAGCGCAGCACATCTTCACCTTCAATCCCACCGAGGATATCGAGCGCGTTCTGACCCGGCTCGGTCATGCGTTCGTTGATTTTCTCTGCAGTCGGGAGTGCATATCATCATTGCGCACGGTTATCGCGATCGCCAACCGCATGCCAGAAATGGGCGAGCAGTTTTATCGCACCGGGCCGGCAATGGGGGCAGCCCGGTTGCGGGACTACCTGGAAGCGCAGGTGGCGGCCGGTGTGCTTGAGCCGCACGATTGCGAGGTGGCCGCCGCTCAATTGATCGAGAGCAGCGCATCGCTGATCTTCAAGCCGCTGTTGTTCAACGTGAACACCGCACCTGACCCAGCGTTGGTCGATCGCGTTGTCGGCATGGCCGTCTCCACCTACCTGCGGGCGTGGCGTCGTCACTCGGCGTAATGGCTGTCATCTGAAATGATGCTGCCCCAACGTCTTGCGCGACGCTGCCGATGCGCGTGTATTGGCGCGACAAATTTCCAGCGCCAAAACTCCAATGAGGACACGTCATGGCCGCCTCCAAAGCCGCAAGCATGAAAATCGAAGTGTCCAAGACGGCTGTCGACGAGGCGTTCAAAGTTCTGTCGAATTGGGGCCGCTGGGGCAAAGACGATCAGATCGGCACTCTCAATAACGTGACCCCGGCTGACATCGTGGCGGCGGCCAAACTCGTTAAGACGGGGCGCGCTTTTGCGCTCGGCATTCCACTTGGCCAGTCCGGCCCGCAGCGTGGCTTGTTCGGCAAGCGCTGGAACCCCATCCATACGATGCTGGCCACCGGCACCGACGCTTTGGCCGGTCGTCAGCAAGGGCTGCTGTACGCCGACGACGCCATCAACATGCCCGTGCAGTCGGCGACGCACTGGGACTCGCTCGGTCACATCTTTTATCACGATCAGATGTACAACGGGCATCACGCCTCCGCCGTCGATAGCAACGGCGTTTCAAAGCTCGGCATCGAGCATGCCAAGGACAAGATCGTCGGACGCGGCGTGTTGCTCGACATGGCGCGCTGGAAAGGCGTCGACTTCATCGCCGACGGCACCGGCATTTCGAACGCCGATCTCGATGGCTGCGCCGCCGCGCAGAAGATCGAAATTCGCAAGGGCGACTTCGTGCTCATCCGCACCGGTCAGATGGAAAACTGCCTGAAGCGCGGCGAGTGGGGCGGCTACGCCGGTGGCGATGCGCCGGGCTTGAAGTTCGAGAGCTGCTATTGGTTGCACGAGAAAAACGTCGCCGGCGTCTGCATGGATACGTGGGGGTGTGAAGTGCGCCCCAACGAAACCAAGGACGTCAACCAGCCCTGGCACTGGGTGGTGATCCCCGCCATGGGCCTTTACATGGGCGAGATGTTCGACCTATCGGAATTGGCCGCCGATTGCGCTGGTGATCATGTCTATGAGTTCTTTTTCTCGGGCGCACCGTTGATCATCCCCGGCGGCACCGGCTCGCCCGTCAATCCGCAAGCGATCAAGTAGGCACGCGAGAAAGGCAAGGGCGCTGCCCCTTTGGCAACCTGCTGCTCGCGATTATTGTGCTTCATGGAACCTGATGGGTTGGCCTTGCGCCGTGGCAGCCAACTCGCCGTGCCACATCGCGCGGTGGCCGCGCACGATCGTGCCGACGACCCATCCCTTCACTTTCATGCCGTCGTAAGGGGTCCATCCGCATTTCGATTGCACCTGCGCATTGTCGATCGTCTCTGTGCGGCTGAGATCGACGATTGTGAGGTCGGCGTCATACCCCATCGCGATGCGCCCTTTGCCTGCGAGCCCGAACAGCCGTGCCGGCCCATGGCTGGTCAGATCGACGAAGCGCTGCAGTGACAGGCGGCCCGCGTTGACATGATCAAGCATGATCGGCACCAGCGTCTGCACCCCGGTCATGCCGGAATGGCTGGCCGGGTAGGCGTGATCTTTTTCCTCGCGGGTGTGCGGTGCGTGATCGGAGCCGAGCACGTCCACGGTGCCGTCGCCGATCGCCTGCCATAGAGCCTCGCGATGCCGTGCCCCCCGCACCGGCGGGTTCATCTG
>JANXYD010000048.1 GCA_025350265.1 Hyphomicrobiaceae bacterium
GCAATTTTCGGCTAACGTTAACTATCCGCGTGCACCACATCACCAGCCGACCTTAAAATACGACAGCCACGCCGGTCGAACGTCATCCAACTACATTCAGCATAACCTGCGTTCGATGTGCCCAAACAGCGCCGATGTTGATACTGATTGAGCACGGTAAAGGTGAAAACATCGAGAAATTCCGTGAAACCAGAAATTTCAGTCGTCATTCCGACGTTTCGTCGGCCGCGCGAACTCAATCAGACTATTTCCAGCGTCCTCGCTCAAAAGGGCGTTGCCCTCGAGATCCTGGTCATAGACGATTGCCCTGACGGCTCGGCTGAGGACATCGTGCGGCCGTTTGCCGAGCGCGGCGTGGTGTATCATCGCAATCCATCTCCGTCTGGCGGCAGGCCCGCGCTGGTACGAAACCTCGGTTGGAAGTTGACGTCCGGAGATCTGGTTCATTTCCTCGACGACGACGATCTCGTCCCGGAAGGGCACTACGCCGCCGTGATCGAAGCCGCCGCCAATAACCCGGGCAAAGGCATCTTCTTCGGTGAGGTGGAAACATTCGGGGACGTCGATCTCACTTCCGAAAAAGAGTTCTGGCAAGTTGCGCGCCGGCGGTCCAGATACCTCGGGCGCATCTCACCGAGATTTGGCCTCGCGGCGCAGATGTTTTTCGGATCCACCATGCTCATCTGCAGCGCCGCTGTGATCCGGCGAAGTTGCGTCGAGGCCCTTGATGGGTTTAACGGTTCACTGCCGTTGATGGAGGATGTGGATTTCTACGGCAGGGCGATCCGCCGTTTCGGTGCCAAGGTCATGGATCGTGTCACCATCCGCTATCGGTTGGGTCCGTCGCTGATGCATCGGCCGAACGTTCAACCGGCTGTCATAGCATCGTATCAAGGCATGTATGCGCGCTACCGCGCCGAACGCGGCGCCTTCGATTTTTATGCCCTGAAAGTATTCGGAGTGGGTTTGAGGAAAATATGGTTTTGAAGGTTACCAAAATTACTGATTTCGACGACCTTTTGTCACTTGCTCCGGAGTGGGAAAAGCTCGACGCAGGCCTGCATCCGCGCGTTCCATTCACCACTCCGCAATGGTGCTTGATGTGGTGGAAAAACTTCAGCCGCGACGCGCTGTACGCGCGCGACCAGTTGCATGCCTATGCCATCCGTGATGCGGACGGACGCTTGGTCTGTGTCGCGCCGATGTTTGTCTGCCACAGGCCCGGCCGTGGCCCCGTCAGAACCAAAGAATTGCAGTTTTTCGGCGCAGATCACAACGTAACGGAACTTCGCGGCCCCATTTGCAAACCGGAGAATTTGCCGGAGGTCGTCAATCTGCTGACCGAGCAAATCAAACTCGATAATTGCAGCGACTGGGTGCAATGGCGCGGACTGAGAATAACCGACGGGGAGGCACAGTGGCCGCCTGGCATCGCCCTCGACGAGGCGATGCAAACGACTGACTATATCTTACCGCTTGCCGAGAGTTGGGATGCGTTGCGAAGCCGACTGCCGCGCAACATCAAAGAGTCGTTGCGGAAATGCTATAATGCGCTCGCGCGTGATGAGCACAAATTCGTAATACGCGTTGTTGAACGGCCGGAGGATATGTCCGCCGCACTCGATACGTTTTTTGAACTACATCAATCGCGCGCCAGCAAAACCGATACGATCCGGCATGGCGATGTTTTCGGCCTCGATGCCGCTCGCAACTTGCTCATCGCGTATTGCCAGGAAATGGCGCAGCAGGGGAAAGTCAAGATATTCCAGATGATCATTGAAGGGCGGCCGATTGCAACGCGCATCGGCTTTGCCTTCGGTGACGAACTTTATCTTTATTATTCAGGCTACGACGTCGAGTGGCAGCGCTATAGCGTCATGACAACGGTCGTGGCCGAGGCGATCAAGTGGGCCATCGCCAATCGCTTCAAGCTCGTGAACCTGTCCACGGGGACGGATGTTTCCAAAACGCGATGGCGTCCAGATGCCATCGTGTTTCAAGGTGGAATAGCGATCGCCTCAGACCTGAAGAGCCGTTCGAGTTATTATGTCGTCGATCGCTTGCGCCGTGCGGCGGCCAATAAAGGAAATCGCGCCGCGACCGAGACCGCGTAGCGGTGCTCCGGCTGCATTATCACTTGATCGGTGGTTTGGGCATGATCGTTGGCCCCGCTTCCATGACGTAGGTGTAGTCCAGGCTATACCAGGGCGCGGTGATGGCCGCGTCGGTCGGATGCGGCTCGTCATGGCGCACGAAATCACCGAGCAGCGCTTTGGTAACTCCGAACTGCACGTCCGTGTCGATGTGCGGATCATTGGGGTCGTAAACCTGCGAGATAAGCACCTTGTAGCCCTGCTTGGCGATCAAGGCGTGCAAATGCGCCGGCCGATAGGGATGCCGGTGCTGCGCTGCCAGCAGGCGGCCGACGATGCCATCGGTGGGAATGGGATAGCCGATCATCTTCACGGTACGGAACCAGCAGCGCCCCTCGGCATCGGTCGTGAACTTGCCACGCAGGTTCATGTCGGCCTGCTCGGTATCCTGCTGCTCGTAAAGCCCCACGGGCGACGCGTGCCAGATATCGATCTCGGCGCCGGATACGGGTTGGCCCGCCCGATCGATCACCCGCGCCGCGACCAGCAACGTATCGCCCGGCGTGTCCGACCGTACGATCGTGCCGCCGTTCTCGACCCGCGGTGAGTTCAGACGCCAGAACGGCCCCAGCAGCGATTGCGACGTCTCGGTATTGCCGTTGTCGCCATTGTTGAGCAGGCAGACCAGTGACGAGACCCCGAGCGAACCGGCCATCAGCACGGCTTCGTTGTGGGTGTCCGACGCCAGCATCCCCATCTCGTTGACGAGTGCGGTCGCCTCGCGAAACTCGACCTCCGTCAATTGCACATCGCGGATGAAGGCGTGCAGATGCTTGACCAGCGACACCATGATCTGGCGATGGCGCGGGTTTTCGGTGCGCGCCATGACCGCGAGCGCATCGATCGTAACATCGGCTTCGTTCTTGATGATCACCGGCGGGCTCCCTACGTTCCACCTAAGATTTGCTGACAAATCGCAACACTGTATCGGCCACGACCGCGCGCCGTTTGGCAAGTGCCGCGCGAGTTGCCATGTTGCGCTTGAAGATCAGTGAGAATGTCGCGCGATTGGACACGTTGAAGAAGCTCAAGGCACTGATCGTCATGTGGATGTCGATGATGTCGATGCCGGGACGGAACACGCCTTGCGCCACGCCGCGGTCATAGATATCGCGCAGCACGTTCAAGACCGACACGTTGAGCGCCTGGATGGTTTCGGATCGCGCCAGATGCGCTCCGTTATGGATATTTTCAACCATCACGAGGCGCACGAAATCTTGATTGCTGTTCTGATACGTGAAGGTGAACTCCGTCAATTTCCGCAACGAGTCGAGCGGCGGCATGCCCGCGAGATCCAGCTCGCCCTCAATGGCGCGAATGCGGGCATACGCAGCTTCCAGCACCGCGACGAACAACCCCTCTTTATCGCCGAAATAGTAATAGATCATGCGCTTGGACGTCCGCGTCCGGGCCGCGATCTCGTCGACGCGACCGCCGCTGAGGCCCTTTTCGGCAAATTCCGATGTCGCCACCGCGATGATGTCGCGCCGCACACCATCGGGATCGTGCGAACGGCCGTCCGGCTCGATTTTCCGACTGTTATTGACGGCCAATGTGTTCATGGCAGATCCTGGTCGCAGCCTTGCTGTTGATTGCAGTCCCTCGCATCGTCAAACCTTCTAGCGCAAAAAAAATGTACGAGACAGTTAAATAACCATTGCGCAAAGTAACCAGTTGGTACACAAGAGCACGCAATGAGCCGCAAACGGCCGTGATCGTTTCTTGGAGGAAACGTGGATTACAAGTTCGACTTCGGTCCGGTCTGGGACGGCATGCCCGGCTTGCTGATGGGTTGCCTTGGCACCCTTTACCTCGCCTTGGCTGGCATGGTTCTGGCGACCATCATCGGCATTGGCGGCGTTATCCTGCGCGACTCGCGTTTTCCGCCGTTCCGCTGGCTCATAAAAAGCTTCGTCGAGCTCATCCGCAATACGCCCTTCCTGGTGCAGTGCTACTTCATCTTCTTCGCACTCCCCTTGCTCGGCGAGCAGCTCGGCGTCCTGATGTTCGATTTCGGGTTGACCGACAAGGCCGGCAATGTTTTGCGGCTCAGCCCCACGGCCACGGCCGTCATCGCACTCGGCGTCAATGGTGGGGCGTATGCCATCGAGATTATTCGCGGCGGCGTGCAAGCCGTCAGCAAAGGGCAGATCGAGGCCGGTCTCGCGTTGGGTTTGCACCGGGCGCAAGTATTTCGGCTGATTGTGCTCAAGCCGGCGCTGCGGGCGATTTATCCATCCTTGACGAGCCAGTTCACGCTGCTGACCCTCACCACCTCGGTCGCGTCCGCCATCGCCGCCTACGAATTGACGTCGGTTGCCGAAGATATCAACGGCCGCACGTTCCGCACGTTCGAGATCTATTTCACGGTCACGCTGATGTATCTCGCAATTTCGACGCTGATGGCGCTTTTATTCAATGCCATTTCGCGCCGCTATTTCAGCTATCCGGTGAAGTGAGGGGGCGTCATGAGTGGTCAAGAACTGCTGTTTTTGCTGTCCGGCCTCAAGTGGACACTGGCATTGTCAGCCGTCGGCTTTGTCGGCGGCGCGATCTTCGGGCTTTTGATCGCGCTCGCGCGCACCTCGCCCAACAAAACCATTGCCAAAGCTGCCGAATATTACATCGGCATCTTCCAGGGCACGCCGCTGCTGATGCAGTTGTTTGTCGTCTATTTCGGCTTGCCGCTGATCGGACTGCGGCTCGACGCCTGGATCGCCGTGGCGATCGGCTTCACGCTGCATGCGAGTGCCTACCTTGGTGAAATCTGGCGCGGCGCGATCCAAGCAGTGCCGCGCGGTCAAACGGAAGCTGCAAACGCGCTCGCCCTCAAGTATTGGCCGCGAACCAGAGATATCATTCTGCCGCAAGCCTTGCGCATTTCACTGCCGGCAACGATCGGATTTCTCGTGCAGCTCATCAAGGGCACGTCGTTGGCCGCGTTGGTTGGCTTCACCGAGCTGTCGCTGGCGGGCAAGTTCATCGCCAATCAAACCTTCCGGCCGCTGGTCGTCTACGGGGTCGTCGGCATTCTCTATTTCCTCATCTGCTGGCCGTTGTCGCTTTATGGCGCGCGGCTGGAGCGCAAGTTTGCTGCGGCGTCCCGCTAGGGGCCGCAGCGAAGATCGACGAAAAACAACCAAGGAGACGTCCAGTGTTCAAAGCAATGATCCGTTCCACGCGCCGGCAGGCCATGCTGGCCGGCCTCAGCGTCGCTGCGGCAGCAGCGTTCGGAGCCACCGTCGCGCATGCCGATAGCGTCGCCGACATCAAGAAAAAGGGCACCGTCGTTATCGGTATCCAGGGCGACAACTCACCCTGGGGCTTCGTCAATCCCACCGGCACGCAAGACGGCTTCGACGCCGACCTCGGCCGCCTGTTCGCAGCCGACCTCGGCGTCAAGGCGGAGTTCATGCCGCTCGCCGTCGCCAATCGCATTCCGGCGTTGACCACCGGCCGCGTTGACGTTTTGTTCGCGACGATGGCGATGACGGCCGAGCGCGCCAAGGCCGTGCAGTATTCAAAGCCTTACGTTGCCAACATCATCTACCTGATTGCCGCCAAGGCCGACGCGGTCAAGAAGAACGATGACATGAAGAAGATCACGATCGCCGTCCCGCAGGGCAGCATCCAGGATCTGCAGATCTCAAAAGCAGCTCCTGAAGGCACTGTTATCAGACGCTTCGCCGACGACGCAGCCGCGATCCAGGCCTTGGTCTCAGGCCAGGTGCAAGCCGTGGGCGGCAACATGTTCTACTTGGATCGCATCGAGCCGCAGAAGCCGGGCCTGTTCGAAAACACCCTTGAATTCACCCGTCTTTATAATGGGGCCTGCGCCAAACTCGGCGACAAGGAACTTAACGCCGCGCTGAACACGTTCATCGACAAGATCAAGGCCAACGGCGAATTGGCCAAGGCGTATGCGAAGTGGATGAAGGTGCCGGTTCCGGACATGTCGACCGCCGCCGTCGAAGGCGTGACGTTCACTGTGAACTGATCTCGAACGCTGAATACCTGGAGCCTTGAAGTCATGGCCACCGCCACCATTGCAAATTCGACACAATCCACATCGCCCATGATCGCGATGGAGCACGTCGAGAAGTGGTACGGTGCCTACAAGGCTCTGAGCGACATCAATCTGACGGTCCGCACGGGTGAAAAGATCGTGCTGTGCGGGCCGTCCGGATCAGGCAAGTCGACGCTGATCCGCTGCATCAATCATCTGGAAGCCTACAGCAAGGGCCGCATCCTCGTGGGCGGCGTGCAGCTCGGCGAGAGTGCCAAGACGATCGACGCCGTGCGCCGCGAGGTCGGCATGGTGTTTCAGCAATTCAATCTGTTTCCGCATTTGACGATCCTGCAGAACTGCACGCTGTCGCCGATGCGCACGCGCGGTTTGAGCAAAATCCAGGCAGAGGCGACCGCGCGGCGTTTGCTCGAGCGCGTCAGGATCCTTGAGCAGGCCGATAAATATCCAGCGCAATTATCCGGCGGCCAGCAGCAGCGTGTCGCGATTGCGCGTGCCCTGTGCATGGAGCCGAAGGTGATGCTGTTCGACGAACCGACGTCGGCACTCGATCCCGAGATGGTGAAGGAGGTTCTCGACACTATGATATCGCTCGCCGATGACGGCATGACGATGATCGTGGTGACGCACGAAATGGGCTTCGCACGACAGGTCGCCGACCGTGTGATCTTCATGGCCGAAGGCTCGATCGTGGAAGAGGGACCACCGGCTGAGTTCTTCACCAATCCAAAGCACGATCGCACCAAGAAGTTTCTCGGCGAGATCCTGCGCGGGCACTGAGGTATAGTCCGTTTTTCTTGTCGTGGCGGGTCTTCAACTATGACTGTCGACAAACCCGTTTCCATTGCCGTGCTCGGGGCTGGCCTCATCGGTAAGCGGCACATTGAACACGTGCTGGCCGTGCCGGAAGCACGCCTGTCGGCCATCGTCGATCCATCTCCGACCGTGCGCGACCTCAGCTCGGAAAAAGGCGTCGCGTGCTTTTCGAGCTTCGCCGAAATGTTGGCCGCAGGTAGCAAGCCCGATGGCCTGATCGTTGCGACGCCAAACCAGATGCACTTGGCAAACGGGCTCGAAGCGATTACGGCCGGCGTGCCGGTGTTGATCGAAAAGCCGATTGCCGACGACGTCGCATCAGGGCAGCTATTGGTAGATGCCGCCGAAGCTGCCGGGGTGCCATTGCTAGTCGGCCATCACCGGAGGCACAATCCGATGCTCCAGAAAACCAAGGCCATCATCGACAGCGGCCGCCTCGGACGCGTGATCACGGTGCACGCTTTTTTCTGGCTCATGAAGCCCGATGCGTATTTCGAGCCGGCTTGGCGGCGGCAGAAGGGCGCGGGACCTGTGTTCATGAATCTGATTCACGACGTCGATGTGCTACGCTACCTGTGCGGCGAGATCGTTTCGGTGCAGGCCATGGAGTCCAATGTCGTGCGCGGCAACGCGGTCGAAGAGACGGCGGCGATGATCTTCCGGTTCGCGAACGGCGCACTCGGGACGGTCAATGTTTGCGATGCCACCGTCGCGCCTTGGAGCTGGGAGCATACGACTGGCGAAAACCCGGTCTACCCGCACACCGACCAGACGTGTTATTTCATCGGCGGCACGCATGGTTCGCTGACTGTCCCCAGGCTCGAAGTCTGGTCCAATCCTGCCGAACGGAGCTGGTGGGAGCCGTTTCACACCGCGCGGATCACGGCTGCCGACGAAGATCCGCTGCGCCTGCAGATCCAGCATTTCGTTCGTGTGATCCGCGGCGAGACGCTGCCTCTGGTATCGGGACGCGAAGGGCTCGCCACGCTCAAGGTTATCGAGGCGGTCAAAAGCGCTGCCCGAACGGGTGCAACAGTGACGCTTCAATCATAACGGGCCTTGATCTTGGTCTCATCATTCTAACATGACTGGTATCATGACGCACATTCGTGGCACAACCAAATTGATCGCGCATCTCGGGTTTCCGACCGAGTCGTTCAAAGCGCCGATGATCTACAATCCATACTTTGAAAAACACGCGATCGACGCCGTCGTGGTGCCAATGGGATGCAAGCCCGATGACTTTGCGGCGTTCTTGAAACTTGTCTTCAAGTTGTCGAACATCCACGGCGCGCTGATCACGATGCCGCACAAAGTTACAACGGTCGGGCTGCTGGACGAGGTGTCGACGACCGTAGCGGTTGCTGGCGCGTGCAATGCGGTTCGGCTGGGGGCCGATGGCAAGCTCGTCGGTGATATGTTCGACGGCGAGGGCTTCGTGCGTGGCGTGTTGCGAAAGGGCCGGACGTTGACCGGCACACGCGCGCTGGTCGCGGGTAGCGGAGGTGTCGGCTCGGCAATCGCTGCCTCGCTGGCGAAGGCGGGCGTGGGCACCTTGGCACTGTATGACGCGTATGTGCCGATGATGAATGGCTTGGCAGAAAGGTTGCGAGCGCACTATCCCGATCTCACATTGCTGGTGGGTTCAAACGATCCGGCAGGCTTCGACATCGTCGTCAACGCGACACCTCTGGGCATGAAAGTCGGCGACCCCTTGCCGATGGACGTCGACCGGATCGCACCAACGACCTTCGTCGGGGAAGTCGTCATGAAGCAGGAAATCACGCCGTTTCTGGCGGCGGCCCGCGCGCGCGGCTGCGCCTTCCAAGTCGGCACCGACATGCTGTTTGAACAGATCCCGGCCTATCTGGAGTTTTTCGGCTTCCGCAGCAGCACTCCAGAAGAACTGCGAGCGGGTGCAGACCTTCGGTATTGAGCGCTTGCAGGAAAAGCAATCAAAGTCGCAAAGGACCCGGCATGAAAAAAGTTCTCGCACTGCACGGTATCAATCACAATATGTTCGGCATGCGCGATCCGGCGCAGTACGGCACCACCACGCTCAAGGACATCTACGCCGAGATCGAAGGCCTCGCCAAAGACCTCAAAGTCGAGGTCGAAAATTATCAGACCAACGCCGAAGGTGAGATCTGCCAGAAAATTCACGACGCGCAACTGAGCGGCGTCGATGCCATCATGATCAATGCCGGCGCCTGGACGCACTATAGCTACGGCTTGCGCGACGCGCTGGCGATCTTCACCGGGCCCATCGTGGAGGTCCACATGTCGAATGTGCATGCCCGCGAGGAATTTCGGCACCTGTCGGTCATCTCGCCGATCGTC
>JANXYD010000057.1 GCA_025350265.1 Hyphomicrobiaceae bacterium
CGAACACGCGCAGTCCTGGTGGCAAAGCCTCGTTTTCAGGTGTTGGTTCTAGGCGGACGTCGGTGGGTGATGCGTCAATAGGCAAAGCGCTTTCCATCCCGCACTCCCTCGGACACTGGCAGGCAGACTGGATACCATGGTATTGCGTTGCACACAGCCAAAAATGAGCGGCAGGTTGCCACGGATCTGCGTCAGCTAGCGGCACCCTGGCCGCACTCAGACGACCGTGTCGGCTGGTAGACCGCCCCGGCCGGAGCGCCCTTCCGCGCGTGAGGCCCACTCCACGCGCAGCGAACTTGCGCCGCACGGCGCACGTAGCCGCATCTTCGCGGCGTCGGCGCCAGCGCCGCCCCGGCCGGAGCGCCCTTCCGCGCGTGAGGCCCAATAATGAGCGCACAGATAGACACTCCGCCGACTTTCGATTACCGTGCGGCGCATGAACACGACGATTTCCAGCGTTGGTGTCGCCGACCGGACGGCGCGAATTATGGTCCCCGCCGCCTGAGGGTGCCGGGGCATGCGCGATCGCGCGACGTTTTTTGAAATTCCGAGACTGCACGGCCGTCGCCAGCGACGGACATTTCGCCAAGGCTCTCCATGACCAAAGATACGCCGTCCAGCGCCGCCCCCGCGCGCGACTGGAGCAAGACGCTGTTCTTGCCGAAGACCGATTTTCCCATGAAGGCCGGCCTGCCGGTGCTGGAGCCGAAGCTGCTCGCGCGCTGGGAAAAGATGGATCTTTACTCCAAGCTGCGCGCAGCCGCCAAAGGCAAGGCGCGCTTCACGCTGCACGATGGCCCGCCTTATGCCAACGGCAACATCCACATCGGGCACGCGCTCAACAAGATCCTGAAAGACCTCGTCACCCGCAGCCAGCAGATGCTCGGCTTCGACAGCAATTATGTGCCGGGCTGGGATTGCCACGGCCTGCCGATCGAATGGAAGATCGAGGAAGAGTACATCGCCAAGGGCAAACCGAAGCCGAATTTCAAAGACCCGGCGGCGCTGAAGGCGTTCCGCGACGAATGCCGCGCGTTCGCCACGCATTGGCTCGGCGTGCAGCGCGAGGAGTTCAAGCGGCTCGGCGTCGAGGGCGATTGGAACAACCCCTATTCGACGATGACCTTTCCCGCTGAAGCCGCCATCGCGCGCGAGTTGATGAGCTTTGCCGAAACCGGCCAACTCTATCGTGGCTCGAAGCCCGTGATGTGGAGCGTGGTGGAAAAAACCGCATTGGCCGAAGCCGAAGTCGAATACCAGGATTTTCAGAGCGACGCGGTGTGGGTGAAGTTTCCTGTTCGTGAGTTCGGTCTCAACTCTGGTCGCGAACGCACGTTGCAAAATATCGATTCAGAATCAGTATTTCTCAATCAGATGATCGGCGCATTCGTCGTCATCTGGACGACGACGCCGTGGACGATCCCCGGCAACCGCGCGATCTCCTACAATAATCGCATCAGCTATGGCCTGTATGAAATCACCGCGGCGCCCGAGAACAATTGGGCCAAGACCGGCGAAAAATACATCCTCGCCGACAAGCTCGCCGAAGGCGTGATGAAAGCCGGCAAGGTCGAGGCTTACGAGCGTCGCGGCGATGTGTCAGCCGAAGCGCTATCGTCGCTCACCACGGCGCATCCACTCGCCGCATTCGTCCCCCCCCCCCCTGCGGGGGAGGGACAGGGTGGGGGTGCCGCATCCGACGGCAAACCGCGCCAGCCCCCCACCCCTAACCCCTCCCCGCAGGGGGGACGGGAATCCGATCGAGTTCGGGGCTATCAGTTCATAGTCCCATTGCTCGATGGCGATCACGTCACCGACGATGCGGGTACCGGCTTCGTGCACACTGCGCCCGGTCACGGCCGCGAGGATTTCGACATCTGGACGGCATCCACGCGGCTGCTGGTGTCGCGCGGCATCGATCCGGCCATCCCCTACACCGTCGACGAGAACGGCGCGCTGACCAAGGACGCGCCGGGCTTCGAAGGCGAACGCGTGATCACCGACAAGGGCGAGAAGGGCAAAGCGAACGACGCCGTCATCAAGGCGCTGGCTGAGGCCGGCATGATGGTCGCGCGCTCGCGGCTCAAGCATCAATATCCGCACTCCTGGCGCTCGAAAAAGCCGGTCATCTTTCGCAACACGCCGCAGTGGTTCATCCACATGGACAAGGCTATCGCGTTTCTGGAGGAGTTGTCGCGTCGGGAACGCGACGCCAGAAAGGGCGCGGGCCACAACGCGCCGCTCTCACGTACGCTGCGTGAAACCTCGCTCAAATCGATCCGAGAAACCGAGTGGGTGCCGGCATCCGGCCAGAACCGCATCACCGGCATGATCGAGGCCAAGCCCGATTGGGTCGTCTCGCGGCAGCGCGCGTGGGGCGTGCCCATCACCGTATTCGTCGCCAAGGGCACCAGCGATATGCTGCTTGATCCAGAGGTCAACCAGCGCATCTACGATGCCATGTTCACGGAGGGAGCCGACGCGTGGTTCGCCGATACCGACGGCGCACGCTTCCTCAATGCCCCCACCAGGCTCGCGCCGCAAGGCTATGATCCGGCCAAATACGACAAGATCAACGACGTGCTCGACGTGTGGTTTGATTCAGGTTCGACGCACAGCTATGTCGTCAACGATCCGCATTTCCCCGGCCTCATGGGCCTGAAGCGCAAGGTCGATGGCGGCGAAGATACCGTGATGTATCTCGAAGGCTCCGACCAGCATCGCGGCTGGTTTCATTCCTCGCTGATCGAAAGCAGCGGCACGCGTGGTCGCGCGCCGTTCGACGTGGTGCTGACGCACGGCTTCTGCCTCGACGAGAAGGGGCGCAAGATGTCGAAATCGGAGGGCAACGTCACCGCGCCGCAAGACGTGATCAAAGCGTCGGGCGCCGATATACTCAGGCTGTGGGTGGCGTCATCGGATTATTCCGACGATCTGCAGATTGGCCCGTCGATCCTGAAGAACTTCGTCGAAACCTATCGCAAGATGCGCAACACGTTGCGCTGGATGCTGGGCACGCTCGGGCATCTGCCATCCGGCGAGCTTGGCGGCGGGGGCGTTGAAGCAGTTCGGAATGAGAACCTCCCGAGCCTTGAGAAGTTCATGCTGCATCGGCTGGCCGAACTCGATGGCGACATCCGCAAGGCCTACGCCACCTACGACTACAAGAAGGTGATCGCGCTGCTGTCGCAGTTCATGAACACCGACTTGTCGGCATTCTATTTCGACATCCGCAAGGACGCGCTGTATTGCGACGCGCCGTCGAGCCCCAAGCGATTGGCGGCGCTGCAGTGTGTCGAGCACGTGTTTCGCTGCGTGACGGTGTGGCTAGCGCCGATCATGGTGTTTACAGCTGAGGAGTGCTGGCTCGCGCGTTATCCGCAGGTGGAGGCTGCCGGCGGCTCGGTGCATCTGGAATTGTTCCCCGCTATCCCCGCTGAATGGCGCGATGACGCGCTGGCCGAGACCTGGGACAAGATCCGCCGCGTCCGTCGCGTCGTGACCGGAGCCCTGGAGATCGAGCGCGCCAACAAGAAGATCGGGTCGTCGCTCGAAGCGGCACCGTTGGTTTATGTTGATGATCCAGATCTCGTGCGCGCGCTCGCCGGCATCGACCTCGCTGAAATCGCAATCACCAGCGGCGTTCGTCTTGAAACTCAAAAAGATGTGCCGGAGGGGGCCTTCACGATGCCGGAGATCGCCGGCCTCGCCGTCGTCTTCAAACCGGCCGACGGTAAAAAATGCGCGCGCTCGTGGCGCATCACGAGCGATGTCGGCTCAGATCCGGCATATCCCGACCTCTCCGCTCGCGACGCCGCCGCCGTACGGGAACTCGATAAGCTGGGCGAAAACGCGGTGTGAAGGAAGCGATATCCAAGCGATGACGGATCGTCGTTGTCGGTTGCGGCTCACGCAACCGACAATAACGCTTTCATCATCGGCGTCGTGGTTAAGGTGGATCCACCAGGGTCGTTCCGGTTTTGGTTGAACTGCGGAACGACCTTAGGTCGTTGTTT
>JANXYD010000064.1 GCA_025350265.1 Hyphomicrobiaceae bacterium
ATCACCTCGCGGCGCGGCAGCGCGAGCAGCACCACCACAGCCCCCTCATCAAACGTCGTGACACCCTCCCGGCGCGCGAGACCCGATGCGGCGGCGATCGTCTCGACCAGGGGCACAAACTGGCTCTTGGCTGCCGACAAGAGGATGATGAGGTCCTCGTCGCGCAGTGTCGCGCGCTCAAGCAGCGAGGCGAGGCCCCTGTGCTCGCTTTCGGGCAGCATGCGGCGCTGCTCGTTCCACCGCTCCCCGAGCTGCTTGTGCGAGGTGGACAGGAGATTGAGCCGCAGGCTTGGCTCGTCGACCTCGATTTCCAGGGCGGTCAACCGACGGCGGACCTCGACCGCGCGTTGCTTTAGGCGGGTGAGCCAGCCTTCAGCGCCCTGCTTCGGCAATAGATCCGGCACCGGGCCAGTCACCAGAGCGTAGCCCTCGGCGGGGTGGTCCAGCAGCCACCCCGGCGTGACGATTTCGCCGGCGCGCACGAGTGGCAAGTCCTCGTTGAGATGTTTCAGCGCAACGCCGAGCTTGACGTCGTCATCGAGATCGTCACGGCGAACCAATGTGCGGATTGCCGCGCGCAACCGCTCGCCCGAAGAGAAACCCTCGAGCCACGCCAGCAATCGGCCGTGCACGAGTTGGTCGCGCGCTTCTGTCCAGCTCTCTTTGCGGGCGGCGGCGAGAGCGTACGCCGATACGCGCCGATAGGGCCGGCCGGATAGCCCGAGCGGGGCCGTCGTATCGGCCGCCTCGCCACGGCGTGCCGCAGACGACGACTTCGGCAGTTCAACCGGCTGGCCAGCAAGCCACGCTTCGACCTCAGGGCCTTGCCAACGCTCTGAACGGTCCTTGGCGAGGAGCCCTTGCATCAGCGACTTCAGCTCAGCGGCGATGCCGTCCGGAATCTCCACGCCGCCCGCGAGCACCTGCATCAGGAAAACCTGATCGTCGATGCCCTCGAAGCAGCCACCGCGCGTGACGATCTCCAGGATGACGATGCCGAGGCTCCACCAATCGGAGGCCGACGTAACGGCGCCGGCCAGCAGCTCGGGAGCGGCGTAGCGTGTCAAGTCGGGCGGCGGCGCCGTCTCCAACTCGTTGGTCGAGAGGCGCGCGGCGCCAAGCCGGCAAAGCGCGATGCGCTCGAGCGCGGGGCCGTCAACCAGGATCGCTTCGGGACAGAGATCGCGGTGGCGCACGCCCAGGCGCGCCAGATCAGCCAGGATGCCGGCAAGACTATCGACGAGCTTACGCAGCCGCTCGGTCATCATCCCTTCCGCGACAAGGTCCGAAAGAGGCCGCAGGCCGGTTGCGGCGAACACCTGGAACAGCCGGCCGTCGTAATGACCGGTCTCGATAGTCGCCGCGAAGCGCGGCGCAAGCGACATGGTCGGGGCCGCGACAGCAGGATCGAGACGGCTGTCGGCGCGATACAGCACGAGTAAAGCATCCGGCTCGCCCGCGTCATCCCCGCGACGAACCTTCCACGTCTCGGTGGCGCGCGAGACCTGGCCGACGCGAGTGACCAGCGACCAAGCGCCGATGCGCGGGGGCTCGGGCTCAGGTAAAGCTTGCGGTGATGCGGCGCTAGTCGGCAGACTGGCATCGTAGGGCGGCTGCTCTTCTTCGCTGAAACCGGGTGACGTTGGCGTTTTAGTTGCTGCCGAGCCCAGCAAAGTAGCTTCGATCTCGACGTCGCACACCGAGCAGGACAAGTCCCCGGCCCTGACAGCATGCCCATTGCGGCAGCGCAGCTCAGCAGCGGCTGATGTTGCATGCGACGACGGTTGATGGCCCTCGATGGCGAGGGGAACACCGGTCAAGTCCCAGCCATCGTTGGCACAAAACACTTCAGCAGCGGGACGACGCTCACCGCAACTTGGGCAGATCTTGGTGCTCATGCGCCGCTGGCCTTCCCCATCGACGCATCCGCACTGGTCCTCAAGGCAACGCTCGCTTGCTCGAGTCGGCGTTGGAGCCGCTCCCAGTCGCCGCGATGTGGGATGCCGGCGAGCCAGACGGCTCCATCGTCATCGAACATGATGTCGAGCGCTGTATTGTTCGACTGGGCGTCCCGGAAGCAGCCGCAGCAGATATAGTCGCAGCTGGTGAGACCTTGAGAACTTTCCCAATAAACGTTACTCGTCGAGCAGCGTCTATAGTAATCTCAGCTAGTAAGCCCGGTATCACTTTTGCAATATCCACTTCATTGATCT
>JANXYD010000069.1 GCA_025350265.1 Hyphomicrobiaceae bacterium
CCGGAACCCCCGGCGGTGAAATTCCGTCGACGGCGCCGTCCGCGCTCCGTTCACCAGCGTCGCTGTGGGCGTTTTGGGTCGGCCTGGGGTGTTAACCACGTTGAGCGGTTCGGCTGGAAGCACTCAAAGCCGCTTCGGCCCCAGTGCTTCGGCTCAGGGTTGTTTCATCTTGGCTGCGGCCAGCTTGGCTTTTTCGGCTTTACCAGCGGCAGCGGCGGCATCCGCGCGGGGGGCTGAACCCTTCCAGCAAACGTTGGCTTCGGCGCGGCAGGTGTGTTCATCGAACAATCCGACGTCGAGGAACAGCTCGCACGTGACGTCTTTTTTGCCGGTGGTGTAGGTTTTTACGCCGTGCTCGGCGGTCCACTTGGCGATATGCTTGTCGAGCAGCGCCTTGGCGTCGTTGGTCGGGCCATCCTTGCCGTAGTCGTTGACCGAGAATGCCAGCCGCGAGCAGTTGGCGGTGGCGGCCGAGGCCGTGGCCAGCATTGAAAGCGCTGCCGTAGCGATAGCAAATGAGAGACGCATGGGGAAACAGACCTTCTAAAACGGATGCTCGGGCGCATTAACCATGGCTGCCGTGCCCACCGCTACTGCTGCAAAGCAACATTCCCCGACAATTTTCTTCGCGCCCGGTCGACGAGCGTCGATTGCGCGCCTTTCGCCGGACGGCTGGCTCCGCTAAAAGCCCGGCAAGCGTCCCCCGATCCGACCAACCGGAGCTAACCCATGACTGCAATCATCGATATTATCGGCCGCCAGATCTTCGATAGCCGTGGCAATCCGACGGTCGAAGTGGACGTGGTGCTGGAAGATGGCAGCCAGGGTCGCGCCGCCGTGCCGTCCGGAGCCTCGACCGGCGCGCACGAAGCGGTCGAATTACGCGACGGCGATATCAAGCGCTTCATGGGCCGCGGCGTGACGCTGGCTGTCGAGGCCGTCAATGGTGAAATCTCCGATGCCCTGCGCGGCATGGAGGCGGAAGACCAGCGCCGCATCGACCACGCGCTGATCACACTCGACGGCACCAAGAACAAATCACGCCTCGGTGCCAACGCCATTCTCGGCGTGTCGCTCGCCACAGCCAAGGCTGCGGCCGACGCGGTCACATTGCCGCTCTATCGCTACGTGGGCGGCGCGCACGCCCATGTGCTGCCGGTGCCGATGATGAACATCATCAACGGTGGCGCGCACGCCGACAATCCCATCGATATCCAGGAGTTCATGATCATGCCAGTGGGTGCCGAAAACATCGCCGACGCCGTGCGCATCGGCTCGGAAATTTTCCACACGCTGAAAAAGCAATTATCGGACGCCGGCCATGGCACCAACGTCGGCGACGAGGGGGGCTTTGCGCCCAACCTCAAGAGCGCGGACGAGGCCATCGGCTTCATCATGAAATCGATCGAGAAGGCCGGCTATAAACCCGGCCATGACGTCATGCTGGCGCTCGATTGCGCAGCGACTGAGTATTTCAAGGGCGGCAAGTATCACCTCGAAGGCGAAGGCAAGACGCTCGATCCCGAGCAGAATGCCAAGTATCTCGCTGACTTCGTCGCCCGCTTCCCGATCATCTCCATCGAAGATGGTATGAGCGAGGACGACTGGGCCGGCTGGAAAATGCTTACCGATCTCATCGGCAAGAAGTGCCAACTCGTTGGTGACGACCTGTTCGTCACGAATACCGAGCGTCTCCAGCGCGGCATCAAGGAGCACATCGCCAACTCGATCCTGGTCAAGGTCAACCAGATCGGCACGCTGTCGGAAACCTTGGACGCCGTCGAGATGGCGCACCGGGCCAGCTACACCGCCGTCATGTCGCATCGTTCGGGGGAAACCGAGGACAGCACCATCGCCGACCTGGCGGTCGCCACCAACTGCGGCCAGATCAAAACCGGCTCGCTGTCGCGCTCGGATCGTCTCGCCAAGTACAACCAACTCATCCGCATCGAGGAAGAACTCGGCGACATGGCCAAATATGCCGGCAAGGGTATTCTCAGGCGGGCGTGAGCGTTCGGCAACCCTCGCTACGCCGTCGTGGTGGGCATGCCCATGTGCGCCCCCTTGGGCGCATTTTGCCAGAGCCACCAGGCCAGACCCAAGGTGCCCGCTACTGCGATAAGATTGAACAGCCATGCCAGCACCCAGCCGGGTGGGTCGGGTTTGTCGCTATCTGGCTCTTCGGTCGCGCGCGCCATCGCATCACTCGACAGGCTCGCCATCGGGCGCTCCCGCGAGGTGCCGCCGTTGGTCGGATAGACGTTGCCTTTCGACTCGTCCGCCGTAAATCCGGGGACCGAATGAAAGGTGCGTGCGCTTTCTTCCGTCGCGCCGATCTTGTTCAGCACCGGTTTGACCAGCAGCGGATCGCCGACCACAGCCGCCACCTTGTTGAACAACTGGCTGTGTTTGATCAGGTCTTGGCTGCTCAGGTTGGTGCGCTTCTCGGCGGCGGCAAGATCGGTATGCGGACGCGGTCCGGCCGGAGGCGGTGCCACCACATGTTCGGGCTTGAAGGTCGACTGCAATTTGTTGAGCGGCAAAATTGCCGTGGTCTGAATGCCGGTGCCGCCGTTGCCCGGGCTTCTCGATAGCCCTGTGCCACCCGACGACGATTTAAGGTCACCACCCGCGTTGGCGAATCCACGACTGCCGGCGTGTGCCGGTGCCGACAGCGCCAACGCTAAGATTACACAGGCACTGCACAGCAGCGGACGCGACACGGGACACCCAGAAAAATGATCGGCAAGGCTTAACCCTGCGCGCGATCTTTTAACGCGCCGCTAAGAAGGCGTGATCTCCGCTGTTGTGGTTAGGAAAGCGTTACCGCACTCTTTCAGACGGCTCTGGAAACAGCGGAAAAGTGCGCTCTAGCGTGTCGAGAAACGTCGCGATCATGTCGAGCAGCGTGCCGAGATGAATGTTACCAGCCAGCAGGTAGTCATTGTCGACGCGGAGGTCGCAGACATCGGACAGCGACTGCGCATCCGCCAGCGCGCGAGAGCGCAGGAACGCCAGGATGTCTGGTCCGTTGGCCAGCGCCAGTTTCGATACGTCGCCTAATCCGCCGGCATGGCCAACGGCCGCCTCCGCAAGCGGCACGGTGCCGCCGACGAACAGCGTGATCAACGGTGTGAATGTCGTCGTCTCCTGCCGGAGTGTGATCGCGCGTGCCCGGGCTTGCAGCAGCCGCGCGGTCATGGCCAGTTCCAACGCGCGGACGCGGCGGGCGAATTCAGACAGATTTTGCTGGCGATGGAAAAGAGCGGAGTGCGTGTCGCCGGCAGCGGTACCGGGCATCGCCAGAGCTTGCGAGAGTAGGTCCTCGCCCAAGGCGAGGCTCGCGTCGAGATGATCGGCGAGGCTGTAGATGGCGGAAAGGTCGGGGGCGTGTGGGCGAGTGGCGGGGAGTGCCGGCATGCGTTGCGTCCTTGGCGGATCGCTTCGCGACTAAGGCATAGCCCGTTTGCATGCCTGCGCATGCGGGGCGCCCTATAACCCGCTCGAGGGTGACCTCTCAAACTCCCCTCTTTCTGAAATCAGAAGACGGGCGGTCCGGAGGGTGTCCCTCCGGCGGGAGCGCGAGGGCTGACCCTCGCTTCGCGCAGCGAACATCTCAACGCATGCACTTCACGCACTTTTATCACTCACGACCTCGCCGCCGGCAGCGCCGCCAATATCCAGCCGAGCGCCGTATTGAGATCGCGTCCCGGCGTCGCAACAGCGATACCGAGCGGCGAATTGAAAATCGCCAGCCAACGGTCGCGCGGATCGGATCGATTCGCAACCGTCTGCAGACACGCCAGCACCATTGGCCCGGGGATAACGCCTGTGAGCCCGAACGTTTCGATGATGCGCGGCACCAACTCCGTCAACGACAGCCGCATTTCCAGCGGCTGCTCCGGCGACCAGGTCGGGCGGGCAGCCAGCGCGCCTGAGCCACGTGCTGATGTCGTGTAAAATGCCGTCGTCATCGCGAGCGTCCATTTATCGATCAGATGTTTTAGTAGTTGGGTCAAGCCATTCGCGCGACCCAACATCCACAACCACTCGCGCCATGTTGGGTCGTGCACGTGCTTGACCCAACTTACGCACTCACGAGCACCCGCTCGTCGACCCGCAGGTCTCGCACTTCAGGCAGGTGCCGTTGCGGACGAGGGTGAAGTTGTGGCATTCGCCGCAGCTTTCGCCTTCGTAGCCTTTGATGCGGGCCTCGGCGCGCAGATCGCCGGCGGTGCGCTTGGGTTGGCCGACGACAGTCGCCGAGCGCGCGCCGATGCTGGTGACGCTTTCACTGCGATGGAATGCTGTCGACACCTGATGCTGCATGCCTGCGACGGCGGTTTGCAGTACCGCCTCCGCTTCGACAGTCATCACGGTGTTGCCGCGCACCACCATCACGCTCTCGCCGCTACCGCTGGAAAGCTGGCCGCGCGTGAACCCATGACTGACCACCCGCGACGCGTTGAGGCCGGGAAGGCCTGTCTCGCCGTGCGAACTTTCACTATCCGCCAGCGCCGTCGCCGACAGATCGGCGGGTTCGACGTGAGCCAGATCGTTGCGACCGAGATACGACACCGCCAATTCGCGGAAGATGTAGTCGAGCACGCTGGTTGCGTTCTTGATCGTGTCGTTGCCCAGCACCAAACCGGCCGGCTCGAACCGCGTGAAGGTGAAGGCATCGACGTATTCGTCGAGCGGCACGCCGTACTGCAGGCCGAGCGAGATGGCGATGGCGAAGTTGTTCATGAGGGAGCGGAACGCCGCGCCTTCCTTGTGCATGTCGATGAAGATTTCGCCGATGCGGCCATCCTCGTACTCGCCGGTGGTGAGATACACTTTATGCCCGCCGACACTGGCTTTCTGCGTATAGCCCTTGCGACGGCCCGGCAGCTTTTCGCGGCTGCGCTCGCGTTCGATGATACGCTCGACGATCTTTTCCGCCATGGTCGTGGCGCGCACGTTGAGCGGTGCCGTGGCAAGCGTTTCGGCGATGTCGGCCGCCTCGTCCTCGTCGTCCGACAACAATTGTGAGTTGAGCGGTTGCGACAGTTTCGAGCCGTCGCGATAAAGCGCATTGGCCTTGAGCCCGAGGTTCCAAGACAGCAGATAGGAATCTCCGCAATCCTTCACCGCCGCATTGTTCGGCATGTTGATGGTCTTGGAGATGGCGCCGGAAATGAAGGGCTGGGTGGCGGCCAGCATC
>JANXYD010000085.1 GCA_025350265.1 Hyphomicrobiaceae bacterium
GGCTGCGCGAGCTTCAGCGGTCGCAAGTGCCTCCTCCGTCACTGGCTCGGACGGTGGACCGTAGCTGACTGCGATGCCCCTCGGATCGATTGGTTCCCCAAGTTCGTGCTCGATTGCCTTGGCAAGCAATACGACAGCGGCTTCGGCAAGGAACTCCGGCTCAAGATCATCAGGACGCGTGATCGCTACCGCGCAAAGTCCCTGCCTGCGGTTTTCCAACCACTCGAGGACATCGTGTAGATACCAGAAGTTCTCGCGACCAGGTAGTTCGAGGGGCTTCGGGAACTTACGGTTTTTGATCCACTCTTGCAGTGTTCGCTTCGGCCAACCGTATTCCACGAGGAGGTGTTTGTAACCCACGAGCCTTGGGAGATCTCCTGGCTGAGCCAGGGCCGTTCCTTGCATGTTCGCCTCCTACAAAAGAAGCACAACACATCGATGCGGTACTGATTCGCAAGTGCGACGCTGTCGATTTGGGGGTGGCAGGTGGGTGGCGGATCAACTACTCGACCCCGAGGAAGATTTTAACTCCTTGAAATCATTGGTCGGAGCGGGGAGATTCGAACTCCCGACCCCTTGCTCCCGAAGCAAGTGCGCTACCAGGCTGCGCTACGCTCCGCCCGACCTATGATTTTGAGCCTCGGCATGTGGCGCATGAAAAGTGCATGCATCCAGCACGGCAAGGTCGAAAAAACGGCGTCCATCAGAACGCCGCTGCTCGTGCTTATAGCGATGGCGCAGCGCACCTGCAAGCGTTCTATCGCGGATGCACGCAAGTCCGCGTTACGCCCGCACTTCAAGTCGATTTCGGCGGCGCATCGGTCAGCACCATCCAACTGACGCCGAACTTGTCGGCGACCATGCCGAAGCGCGAGGCGAAGAATGTCGCAACCATCGGCATTTGCGGCTGTCCGCCCTCGCCCAGCGCCTTGAAAACGCGCTCGGCCTCGGCATCCGAACCGACCGACAGCGACAACGCCACGCCCTGGAATATCGGCTTGCCCTGACAGCGACCGTCCGACAGCATCAAGGGATTGCCGCCGACGTCGATCTGGGAATGCATGACCTTGTCGTCGCTGCCGGGCGGTATCATGCCCGGCCGGGCTTCGGGATTGTCCTTGTAGCGCATCAGCATGCCGACGGTCGCGCCAACGGCCGTCTTATAAAACTCGATGGCCTCCTCGCAGCGGCCGTCGAGAAACAAATAAGGCGTCATTTTCATCGGAGTCTCCACTGTCTGATTGGTATTGCCAGCGTGCCCACGCAAGGCGCACGCGTCAGGCCTAGTTCCACACCCGTGCCAGCGCCAAGTCCAGCCCCTTCGACGTTTGAGATTGGGTCGCGAATATTTGCGCGATTGAAGCCGCTTGCGGTCAAGACGGTGGCCGGGCCAAGTGTTCGCGTATCCGCAAACCATCCCGAGCACCTCTCATGTCGATGACGCCGCCCATGCCGCCACCGCCCTCACCGTTCGGACCGCGACCCAAGCAAATGTCATCACTCGCGGCACTGGTCGCGTTACTGTCGCCTGGCGAACGTGTGTTCCTGCCGGGTTCGACGGGCGAGCCGCAGGGACTGGCCGATGCGCTGTTCCACCCCGCTGCCACCGCGCTCGATGTCACTGCCAGCTATGTCCCCGGCGTCAATCCGGTGCCGGTCGCGGATTTCCCGGCGGGCACCACCTACACCAGCATGTTCGCGCAGCCGACGCGAGCGGGTGATCAGGCCAGCGGCAGCGTCCGGCACCTGCCGCTCAGCTACAATGCGTTCGCCCGGCACATGCAGCAAAATCTCACCTTCGACACCACGATCGTGCACGTCGCCCCGCCCGATAGCACCGGCCATTGCTCGCTTGGCCTCGCGGTCGAATTCACCGCCATCGCGGTTGCCAAGTCGCGACGCGTGCTCGCCGTCATCAACTCGCAAATGCCTAGCGTTGCCGATGCGCCCCGCCTGCCCCTCACAGCCTTCGACGCCGTCACCGAAATCAACGCGCCGCTCAGTGCCTACGGCGTCGGCACGGCTTCCGCCGAGGCCACAGCTATTGCAAGGCTGTTGAGCCAATTCGTGGGCGATGGAGCCACCCTGCAAATCGGCATCGGCAAGGTGCCGGACGCGCTGATGAGTGGCCTTACCGACCGGCGGGGCTTGAAGTTGTTTTCCGGCATGCTGTCGGACGGCGCGCGTCTGCTGGCCGAAAGCGGCAGCCTTGATCCGCTGTTCAAACATACGTGCTGCGTCCAACTCGGCACGCGCGCGTATTATGACTGGCTCCGCGAGCGGCCCGACTTCGCCGTACGCGGTTGCGATTTCACGCATGCAACAGCAATCCTCGCCACCCTGCCCGGACTCATCGCGGTCAACTCGGCGCTCAGCGTCGACCTGTTCGGGCAAGCCAATCTCGAAATGCTCGGCGGACGTATGGTCAGCGGCTGCGGCGGCGCACCCGACTTTGCGCGCGGCGCGCAGTTGTCCGCAGGTGGCGTCAGCATCATCGCACTGCCCGCGACGGCCGGTCGCGATGCAGCCACCCGGATCGTGCCGCGCCTGGATGGCATCTGCACCTTGCCGCGCAACGACATCGACGTCGTGGTGACGGAGCACGGCATCGCCGATCTGCGTGGCAGGTCCGTTATGGAGCGGGCCGAGCGGCTGATTGCGATCGCCGCACCACAGTACCGCTCTGACCTCGCCGACCGCTGGCGCGACGTGGCGAAGCGGCTCTGACGCGCGCCTCGATCGGCCATGATCCGACCAAGCGAGGGACGACGGTACTGCGCGCCGCGTGATACTGGTTTGGATGGACGGATCGTCGCAGCCGGCGCACCCATGGAGGTGCTCACACCCGATCACATCGCGGCGACGTACCGGATTGATATGCATGAAAATGACTGCCGACGGAATTCCGCTGTTCGGGCCGCGCGGCTCTGTTCTGCGTGAACCTTGAGGCGTGCGACGTGGTTTGCACGTCGAGCCGATGTGGTACAGGGCATCGCTCAGCCGAAACGCAGAGGGCGATAGTTTGACAGCACAGTTATCTAAGATCCCAAAGAAGGCAACGCTCAACCTCGCCCTGCAAGGGGGAGGCGCACATGGGGCCTTCACGTGGGGCGTGCTCGACGGCTTGCTTGCACACGGCGGCTGCGAGTTCGGTTGGATCGGGGGGACCAGCGCCGGTGCCCTGAACGCGGTGGCGCTCGTCGCAGGCCTCGCGGCCGGCGGTCGGGAGGGCGCGCGCGCCAAGCTGCATCAGGTCTGGGAAGCGGTCGCCAAGGCTGCCGCCCCCGAGTACCTGAAGCTGAACCCAATGCTGGCGAGCATCAGTCGCTCCAATGCCATGGCGCAAATGGCCGAAATGTTTTCGCCGTACGATCTCAATCCGCTGGGTATCGACCCGCTACGCCGCCTGATCGAGGCCCATATCGATTTCGAATTGATCCGAACCACCAAAGGGCCGGAGCTGCTGATCGCCGCCACGCATGTCGCGAGCGGAACGCCGCGTTTCTTTCGTCGCGCCGAACTGACGATCGAAGCGGTGTTGGCGTCGGCGTGTCTGCCGACGTTGCAGCAAGCCGTCGAGGTCGACGGTCAGGCCTATTGGGACGGCGGGTTCTCGGCCAATCCAGACCTAATGACGCTGGCCGCCGAGAGCCCGGTCGAAGATACCTTGATCGTCCAACTGGTACCGCTGGTGCGGACGCATCGACCGACGTCGGCCCGCGAAATCAGCGGCCACGTCAGTCATCTGACATTCAACCAGCCGTTCGTGCACGAGTTGGAACAGATCGAAACCATTCGCCGGCTGGCGTCACGCCGTCGCGGCTTGTTCGGCGGCTCGCTGGACGAACGCGACGCGCGCATCGCAGCGCACCGGTTTCATCTCATCGAGGCGGGACGTTTTACCGGATCGCTGTCGGTCGACAGCCGTGGCAAGCCGGACGCCGACCTGGTCAACTACCTGCAATCGGCCGGTGCTACCGAAGCCGGCAAATGGCTGGCGCGCACCTGGCAGGACGTCGGCGTGCGCGATACCGCCGAAATCGGACAACGATTGCACGCCATGCGCACGGCCGCCCAACCCGTCGCCGCCACGTCGGCACGCAAGCCGGATTCGGCTGCGTAAGAATTGCTCATCGAGGCAAAGGGCAAAGCACACAGTGCAACTTCACGTTTTCTGCGCCACCAGCGCCTGCGCGTAACGCACGACCTGCCCCGGGGTGACACCAGCGCGCGGGGCCATATCGGCTGCGACTTCGAACAGCGATTTGCCTTTGTTGAGGTGGTCGACCAGTTCGGACGTGAGCGGATGCAGCCGGTTCACGGCCTCGTCGGTAAGGACCGGCACCTTGGCACCCGGGGGCACAGGCGCAAGCGAACCCGCGCGCAATCGATTGACGATATTGATCAACAGTACGACCGGAGTCGCGAACACCGAGATCACGCCCCACCAGCCAAGAAATAGCGTTTTTAGCGTGTACTCGTTGAAATACTTGCGCATGCAGTCGCGGCAAAACATCCCGCCTATACGCTTGTGGAAGAACATCACGACGGCACCGATGTGCTGCACGAAAAATACTTTTTTAGTCGGTGCCTCGATGCCGCACGCTTGACAAATCATGGCCCGCCCGCCCCCCGCTATTCTGCAAAGACGATCATCGCACGCAATTCATTTGCCGCAATCGTCAATAGAGCCTGGTCGCCGCTTAAACGCCACCGATTTGGTTGGTAGGATCTACCCGACTTTGCCAGAAAGCGGCGCCAGTTGTTCGACTGGCCTCAACCCGGGCCGATCATCGTCTCCGGACGCACGATGGCATCGAAGTCGGCGGCTGAAATACCTTCGGCCAACGCCTCTTGACGCAAGGTGGTGCCGTTTTTGTGCGCGGTCTTGGCGATCTTGGCGGCTTTGTCGTAGCCGTACTTCGGGGCCAACGCCGTCACCAGCATCAACGAGCGGTCGAGGGCTGCCTTGATGTTGTCCTCACGCGCTGCGATGCC
>JANXYD010000096.1 GCA_025350265.1 Hyphomicrobiaceae bacterium
GAGCAACATCGCGCTCATGTTGGCCGAGCGGATCAGCACCTTCGGCACGTCGCGCAAGGTCGTGGCCTTGTAGACGTAAACGGCGATGAAGAATGCATAGACCGCGCTCATGGCCGCCGCTTCGGTGGCCGTGAACGCACCGGAATAGATGCCGCCGATGATGATGACGATCAGCATCAAGCCCCAGAAACTCTCCTTGAAGGCCTTCAAACTCTGCGCCCACGTGGCCTTGGCCAGCCGTGGATAGTTGTTGCGGCGCGCGATGAACCAGGTCGTCACACACAACATGATCGTCAGCAGTGTGCCCGGCAGCACGCCGGCGACGAACAGCGCGCCGATCGACGTGTTGGTCGAAATCGCGTAGATCACCTTCGGGATCGACGGCAGCATCAAGATGCCCAGCGATCCCGCCACCGTAATGACGGCGGCACCAAAGCGCATGGGATAACCGGCCTTGACCATTTCAGGCAGGATGATCGACCCGATCGCCACCACGGTCGCCACCGACGACCCGCACACCAGCGCGAACATCGCGCACGAGATGACGCCGGCCAGCGCCAAGCCGCCATGGAAATGGCCGATCAAGGTCGCGGCGAAATCGATCATCCGCTTGGCGATGCCGCCGTGGGTGAGGAAGTTGCCCGCCAGAATGAAGAAGGGGATCGCCATGATCTCCCATTTTTCCATACCGGTGAACAGTTTGAGTGCGACCGCGTCGAGCGGCACCGTGGTAGTGGTGAAGACGAAAATCAGCACCGTGAGGCCGAGCGCGATCGAAATCGGCATGCCCGTCAGCATGACGGTAATCAACATGGCAAACAGCACGCCCGCGCGCGCAGCAGGTTCCAGCGTGACGATGCCGTATTTGTGGGCGAAGGAAAGCAAGATGAAGCACAGCGGCAAAGCCAGCAAGGCAAAGCCGCCGATGCTCAGCGAGCCACCGATACTGGCGGGCGGACGCTTGACGAGGGACGCGGGCGCGCTCATCGGGCACCTCCCGCCGACGTCACATCGTGCGGCAGCAGATCACTGGCTGCGGGCGGCGCAATGTCTTCCAGACCGTCGACGTGGCTCTCGTCGGTATGCGGGAGTTGCCCCGTGCGCGCGAACGCATACAACACCTGCAGGAAGCGAAAACACATCAGGTAGCTGCCCAATGGGATCGCGAGATAGACGATCCACATCGGCACTTCCAGGTCGTTGGAGGTTTGGCCGGTGAGCAGCATGTGATGGACGAAATTGGCACCGAATGTGCCGATCGTGAAGGTGAAGATGGACCCACCCAACAGGCCGAATATCAGTACCCAGTAGCGCGATGGACCGGTCACCGCGTTGGTCACCACGTCGACGCCGACATGCACGCCGGTGCGCACGCCATAGGCCGCGCCGAATTTTGCCATCCACACGAACATGAAGATGCACAATTCCTGTGACCAACTGAGGTCCCACGAACTGAACCAGACGAAAATGGAATTCAATATCGTGCCGAGCGTAATGAACCCATGGGCTACGGCCCATTTCGAAGCATTGATCGACAGCCCCGTGCCATAGCGATGGATGACGGCGACGAAGATCAACAGGGTCGCACCCGCAATTAGGAAGGCGATCAGCCATTCCTCCAAGTGATCGAGCACCCGCCCCAAACGCGACACCATCGACAAGTCCTCACATTAACGCACGGGCTGCATCACTCAACGAACGCGGCGCGCGTCCAATATTCCCCGAACACGACGCCGCCATGATTTGTGTTATAAACTTTGTCCGAGGCCTGGGGCCGCAGATGACAGTCGGACACGCGGCTCAACCCGCAGCAGTCGCCTTCAGCAGCAGGTCGATGACTTCCTTGCCGACGCGGCTTTCGGCCCACGTGTAAGTCGGCTGCATCGCAGTCTGCCAGACCTTGCGCTGCGCCTCGTCGAGTTCGTGGAACTCGTTGCGACCCAGTTTCTTCATTTCAGCGAGCGCATCGATGTTTTCCTGACGCGCGATCTGGTTGGTGTAGTCGTTGGCCTCGGCCATCGCCTTGTCCAACCCTGACTTGATGTCCGGAGGCAACGCCGACCAGAACTTCGAATTGGCAATCACAGCGTATTGCAGATGCGCGTGACGCGCGATCATGATGTGCTTTTGCACCTCGTAGAACTTCTGCGTCAGGATGTTCGAGGCGGTATTTTCACCGGCATCGACGACGCCGGTTTGCATCGACTGGTAGACTTCCGAAAACGCCAGGATTTGCGGAATCGCGCCCAATTTGCGGAAATACTGGTCGGCGACCTTGGACCCGGAAATACGGACCTTCAAGCCCTGCACGTCGGCGGGCGTGAGCACCGGCTTGTTGGACGTCAGCATATGGAACCCGTTGTCCCAGAAACCGAGACCGGTGAGGCCTTTCGCTTCGAGCTTGGAGAACAAGTATTTGCCGACATCGCCACCCAACACTTTGGCGTATTGATCGTCAGACGCAAACAGGAACGGCAGGTCGAGTGCCTCGAATTCCTTGGCACCGAGCGGCGCGAATTTGGCTGTCGAGGGTGCCAACAACTGCACCGCGCCCAATTGCAGCGCTTCGATTTCCTCTTTGTCCTTATACAGCGTCGAGTTCTGATAGACCTCGATCTTGACCTTGCCGCCAGTATACTGTTCCGCCAACTCCTTGAACTTGATCGAGCCTTTGCCCTTGGGCGTGTCGGCCGCGACCACGTGACTGAACTTGATGACAAGCGGTGCCTGTGCCCAACCGGGCCGACCGGAGGCTGCAACAAGCGCGGCAGCCGAAATGGCGGTGCCGAACTGGCGCCGAGATACTGTCATGGCAATTTCCTTCCTGAGACGCGTGTTAGACCCGCGATTTGGGCATACCTACCATGGCGCGACGATCGACCGCGAATACTATTTTCAAGGTGCCAGCAGCGACGTCGTGCGTACTGGAAACGCGACCCATCGCGGCCGTGCCGGCAAGACGATACGACCGGCGTCAACTGAAATGATATTGCCTGAGCTCGTCGAGAAATTCTTCGGTGAGCGGAAATCCCGCCGCGTCGCCGATGACGCTCTCGACGTCGCAGTGAGGGCACACCGCGCTGGTGCCGCTTTCACCTTCCACCCAATCCTCGATGTCGGCGATGTCGAAAATTTCCAGACAGTGAAAGCAGCCGGCCTGGTCCGATGCCTTGACCTCGTCCTCGTTGTTGACCGCGTGCTTGAGTGCACTCGTAATTTGAGCCTTCGACGACATGTGTAAAATCCTTTCAGCGCCGCCTCACCGCACAGCGCGCGGCGGCTATAGACCTGCAGGGCAATCAATTCTTCGCGTGCCGATGCCACGACTTCAGTTGTCATCCTACCCCTTGTCGGTAGGACCCAGGACCGCCAGAGTCCAAGGCCTGAGTTCGTGGCATCCTGGGTCCCAGGGACAAGCCCTGGGGATGACACCTTTTGTGGGGCGAGAGCGAGAATTGAATTGCCCTATATAGAACAGTTCAATCGAATCAAAGCCGGGTTAAACACGGCAACCACACGCCCTGGCAACAGGACCTTTGCTCATTTGGAAAGACGACTTATTCGGCCGCACGCGCGGTCAGCAAACCGACCTTGGCGAGTGCTGCATCGACCGCCTGCTTCGTCGTTTCCATGAGCGGTGCGAGTGGCAGCCGGCACTCCGGATTGTCGATGAGACCGAGACGCCACGCCGCATATTTTACGGGCGCGGGATTGGTTTCCACGAACAACGCATCGTGCAGGGGCATCAGCTGGTCGTGCAGCGCGAGCGCCGCCGCATAGTCGCCGGCCGCGCAGGCCGCCTGGAATGCGGCGCACAGTTTAGGGGCGACATTCGAGGTGACGGAGATGCAGCCGGTGCCGCCGTGCGCATTATAGCCGAGGGCGGTGCTGTCTTCGCCCGACAATGCGGCATAGGGCCGGTTGAACAACTGCCGGTGCTGCGACTGCCGTGCCACGTTCGCGGTAGCATCCTTGATGCCGGCAAAATGTTCAAGCTTGGCGATGCGCGCCATGGTTGACGCCGAGATATCGACAATCGTCCGCACTGGCACATTGTAGACGATGAACGGCAGGTCCACCGCATCGTTGATGGCCTTGAAGTGCAGATATAACCCTTCCTGCGTGGGCTTGTTGTAATAGCCGGTGGAATGAAGCGTGGCGTCAGCGCCCGCCGATTTGGAGAAGCGAGTCAATTCGATCGCTTCCTCGGTGGAGTTGGAGCCCGCACCGGCGATCAC
>JANXYD010000193.1 GCA_025350265.1 Hyphomicrobiaceae bacterium
TCGATTGGGCGAATATAATTGAGCGCAACGACGGCGGGTAACATCAGCGCCGCAGTAACGAAAAAAACCGTTTGCGCCGTGCCGATATAGCCGATCCAGCCCATCGCCATTGCCGAGATGCCGCTACCAAGGGACGCGAAGCGCGCATTGCGGCCCAGGCGTGCGCCGATGCCATCGTGCCCGACCATGCCCAACGTGATCGACGCCACCGCTGGCCCGAGGATGCAGCTCGCTAGAATGTGAACGATCTTTGCGATGGCGATGACGGCAAATACCGGCGCGATGGCGATCAGCAGCGCGCTTATCGCGATTGCAAGTACCGATGCATAGGCGATAGCGCGCTTCGAGGTGATGTAGTCGACCAGCCAGCCACCGGGCAATTGGCCCAACAAAGCGACGGCCGTGCCCATCGACAAGATGATCGCGATGTCGACCTGAGTCCATTTTTGCGTCGTCAGATAGATCGACAAAAATGGACCAAATCCGGTTTGGATGTCGGCGATGAAAAAGACAAACCAGTCCAGCCCGCGAAGGCTGACGTCGGTCGCCTTTTTTGCGCCCGGGAAAGAAATTTGCAAACCTCGTTTTTAGACTTGCAGACGGGCTAAATATCAAAATGACTTCAGAAGAAATCGCGGCCAAATGTTTCATCTACGATAGCCGGCTTATCAGACCTGAACACCGGAGCCTGACGCAGCTGTTCTCGCGTCAACTCTACGGTGACGCCTGCAGACGGATTGGTCGGATCGAACCTTACTGCGTTCCATGCCACCGCGACCTTGCGCGAGCCGATGCCGAGAAATCCACCATATTCGATGACAGCGGCGCGCAACTTTCCTGACGGATCGGTCAAAACATCGACCACCCTGCCGCCGTTGTCGCCGTTTTGAGTCTTGACGACTTGGCCCAACGGGCTCTCCAGCGCGATCGGTTGCGGTGTCAATCGGGAGCTGTAAAAGTCTAATTTTGGCGGTCGCTCGCGCATATCGTCAGGGCCGGGGAGATCGACGTGAATGATGCTGCCGACACCCCCACCGTATTCAAAAGGGCGAGCGGAAGCAGACGTCACCGGCACGCCCACGGCGAGCGCGATGGCGGCAGCCAGAGCGATGGTGTGTGGCCCGGTATGCATTTTTTACCCAATCAGTCAAAAACTGACAGATATAACCCCACATCCGGTTCACAATAAAAAGATGTGTAGGTTCACGACTACCGTCCGCAAGACTTATCTTCCGCCTCCGGACGATTGACAAAGGCTTGTGAATTGGCTTTCCGACCAAATCAACGTCGACACGTAGGGCCGGCTACACTGCTGCCGCGATGGAATGGCTTGTGACGCTGACGAGGATCCGCCCGTACTTCCAGCGTACGGCGTCGACGGATTTGTCGGATCGGCGGCCGCACCAGTGGTGGAAGTCGGCAAATTGCTGCCCGTATTTGTGTTGATGCTGCCGGTGCTGACGGGCGAGGTGGGTGTTGCCGGTAAACTGAGCGTTGGCCCCATACCGGGCGGAGGTACCGCGCCCGTAACGCTTCCGGTCGAGGGCAGTCCAGGCGTCGGCTGTAACTGTGGTGCTGCTCCGGGACTGGACCCGCCACCGCCAGTTCCAACGCCGGGCGATACTGCATTACCCGCCGTGCCTGGCGTGATTGCCGGCGCACCGTTCGATGGAGCAGAATTGCCGGTACCCGACGGCGCACCACCAGTCGATGTCCCTCCATGAGCGCCTGCAGACCCACCTCCCCCACGCCACCGCTACCACCGCCGCCGCCACTTCCCGCTGCGAACGCGAAGCCAGCGCTGGCTGCGAATATCGCCGCAGCAGAGATGTGAAGCAGTAATTTATCTATGTTTCGTTGGTTACGCATGGCTGACATCCACGTTGTCGAGGCCCGATGGTTTTATCGGTAACGATCATTGCAACGGGCGGTTCCGCCACTACCCACAACGAGGCAGCTCAAGCCATCTCGAACGGTTGCAGCGAAAGAGTGCGCAAGGGGATGTCAATGACGACGCGCGCGTCGATGACGCTGCAATGATCAAAGCCGGATCAGCTGGATCTGGCTTGGTTACCATCGACTGCAACCTCGGGGAGAGCGGAAGTCGCTTGCTTGGCCGCTTCGTCACGCTCGCTCGCTTCGATGCGCTGTAGAATTTCACCCGCAATCGATTTTATCGCGGTGCCTACACTGCCAGGATATTTGCCGAGCCAAGAGCGACCCTCCGGCGAAAACTGAGTGATGTGCTGCAGGGCGACCGACCTGAGGATGGGCTGACTGAAGCATCGATTATCGGCGCGTTGTCGAAGCCACGTGTCGTAATCACGATCTTGAGCGCCGGTCGGGTCCATGAGATTGATCACGACACCGAGATTTTCCGCAAAGCCCATTTCTGGGTTAAGAGCTTTGAACCGCCGGAAAACTTCAAGACCGCAGACTGAAATATAGTCGGGCTTGGTCGGCGATATATGAAAATCCGCCTCACGCAACCACGATTCGGTCAGCACCGATAAACCGGGCGGGCAGTCGATTAAGACGATGTCGAATGCGGATCGGACCCCGTCAAGCAGACTGCGGATGGTACTGCGCAGTTGGCTATGCTGGCTTTCCTTGGATACCTCGCGTTCGAATAACGTCAGCTGCATATCGCTCGGTATGAGATACAGGCCGCCAGCGTCGTCAATATCGGACGTGCCCGCGACGACATATTTTGGCCAGTCTAACGGCTGTTGCTGTAACACCGTATTGGCCAGCAGGTCGACGATGGTGGTTGCTTCCGACTGCAGCTTGTGCAGTCGGAGCGAAGTCATCAGCATTGAGCTGACGCTGGCCTGGCTATCTGAATCGATGACCAGAACCGACTTATTATAAATCGCGGTCAGCGTTTCCGCGATCGCGAGAACGAGCGTCGATTTGCCAACACCGCCTTTAGTGTTCATCACCGCGATCGTCGAGCGCTTCATTTATCTTCAACCCTGTTGTTTCGATGCCGCTGTCGCAGCCTTGGCCACACGGAATGTGGTCAGGTGCAGCATCAGCGTGCGCTCTTGTCGGGCGCGGCAGAGCTCGAACGTATCGCATGTTCGAGTGCGACGTGTAACGCTACTGATGCGCGAAATCCAGTTCGATCCGAATCGCACGCCGCATCGCTGCATATTCTGTGACACCACCACTGCCCATCCTGCCTCGTCAATCGGTGGCTCTATAGCATCTTGTGGATGCAGCGGCGTGACCCGGCTCGATCTGGATGTCTGTTGCCGGTCCGACCTTTGAACGACCAAAGGTTGCCGACTGTCGCGATTAACCGTGCCGCCGACGGCGGCGCGCCAGTTTCAATTGCCTCTTGCACAGTGCAGATCAGACCCGTACGGCATTACTGAGCTTTTTCACGAAGGGGACTGTCATGGCAGGCCGAACGATATTGTCGGGTTTCGTACGCGTCGCGATGTTGGCGGCGGCGTTGTCGCTGGCCGGGTGCGGGGTCAACAACATTCCGACCTTCGAGCAGGACGCGAAGGCGAAGTGGAGCGAAGTACAGAACCAGTACAAGCGCCGCAACGATCTGATCGGCAATTTAGTCGAAACGGTCAAAGGATATGCGCAGCAGGAGCAGGATGTGTTCATAAAGGTCGCGGAGGCGCGTTCGAAGGCGACGAGCGTGCAGGTGCCGGCAGACATCGTGACCAATCCCGAGGCAATGAAGAAATTTCAGGAGGCACAGGCGACACTTGGCGGCGCGCTGCGGCAACTTTTGTCGGTGTCGGAGCGGTATCCGGACTTGAAGTCGGGCACCAACTTCCTGCAACTGCAATCGCAACTGGAAGGGACTGAGAACCGTATCGCCATCGCGCGGCGCGACTACATCGATTCAGTGCGGGTTTATAACACCGAAATATCGACGATACCCGGTCGCTGGTGGCGATCGTTCATGTATCCGGGATCGAAAGAGATGGCGGCATTCGATATTCCAGTGGAAGAGACCAAGGCACCGAAGGTCGATTTCGGCACCAAGAAGAACTGAGACCCGCCACTAGCAACGCCTGCGGGCCACGCGCGCCCGCAGGCGTAACCTGAACGATACCGGAAGGTGGCAGCCGCATGAGCGACGGTGGGTTCGAATTTTCGCAACCTGATGCCGACCGCAGGCGTGCGACGAACGCCTATTCGCGGGTACTTTGGGCGTTCGTTGCGTGTATCACGGTGCTATGTTGGTGGACCAACACCGCATTCGCCGACCCTAAGTTCCCGCCACTGACGGGACGCATCGTCGACGACGCTCACGTTCTCACCGCAGACGACCGGCAGCAGCTTGAAGCCACATTGGCAGAGCTGGAAGGCAAGTCGTCGGACCAGATCGTGGTTTATACCGCGCCGTCCCTGCAGGGCTACGAGATCGAGGAGTTCGGCTACCGGCTGGGGCGGTTTTGGAAGATTGGGCAAGCAGGCGTCAACAACGGCATCTTGCTGATTGTTGCGCCTAACGAACGCAAGGTTCGGATCGAAGTCGGGCGTGGGCTCGAACCTTTGATGACGGACGCGCTGTCGAGCAGCATCATTCAGAATTCCATTTTGCCAGGATTCCGGCGTGGCGATTTCTCGGGCGGCATCAAGGCCGGCGCACGCGATATCAAGGATGTGCTGCTGGGGGACGCCGAGGAAGTCAAGAAGCGTGCGCGGTCGATCAAGCCTAAATCCGACGATGCGGGTGACGTGTTGCCGCTGATCATCTTCGCGATCATCTTTTTCTTCTTCATCGCCAGCTTCGTTTCGCAGGCGCGACAAGCTCAATTGGCGGCCAGCGATCCGAATGCGGCGCGTCGGCGGCGAGCCGGCGATGGCCGCGTGATCGTCGTGCCCGGCGGCTGGGGCGGGTCGGGTGGGTGGAGCGGCGGCGGCGGATGGTCGTCGGGCGGCGGCGGCGGTTTTTCCGGCGGTGGTGGTGATTTCGGCGGAGGCGGCTCCTCGGGGAGCTGGTAGGAAACGGCATGACGCAGCACCGCATCACGCGCACGACGCCCAAGGCGCGCACATTCATGCCGACGACGGACGACGCGCGCGTGTCGGAAGCGATCGCCAAGGCTGAAGCCAAAACGTCCGGCGAAATTGTTGCGGTGGTGGCATCGGAAAGTGACAGCTACGCGTATGCGCCGTTCCTGTGGGCGGCTTTGGCAGCGCTGCTAGCTGCGTGGCCGCTGATCTACTTTACCTGGATCAGCGTGCAGTGGATCTATGCGATCCAAATTGCCGTATTTGCCGCTCTTTCGGTGCTGCTGTCGACGCGGCCGCTACGCTACCGCTTGGTGCCGCGCGCGGTGTTGACGGAGCGTGCGCACGCCCGCGCGGTCGAACAGTTCCTGGTGCAAAATTTGCACACGACGGTAGGGCGTACCGGGGTATTGATCTTCGTGTCCGTCGCGGAACGCTACGCTGAAATCTTGGCCGATGCCGGCATTCACCAGAAGGTGCCGGAGGACGCCTGGCAAGGCATTATCGACGAAATGACCGCGCATATCGGCGCCGGGCGAACGACGGATGGCTTCGTAACCGCAATCGAGCGTGTCGGGCAACATCTGGCCGAGCATTTTCCGCCGGGCAGCGCGCCGATCAATGCGCTGGCGAACCATCTGATCGTGCTGAATTAATGGGCGAGCAGAAAGGCGTGGATCGCGAGCATCGTTTGCGTTGGGACCTGCGTTGCATCAAATGTAGGGGCACGTGTCGATTATGTTCCGATGGCTGGTAGCAACGCGCGCCTGACACTACGGAGGCAACCATGAAGCAACCTGCAGCGCATGGCATCGATCCCAAGCTCGATCTCGTGCTGGAGCGTGTCATCGATATTCCGCCCGACAAGGTGTGGGCTGGGTGGACGCGGCCGGCAATGATCAAAAAATGGTTCACGCCCGCGCCCTGGCAGACGGTCGACTGCACGATCGATCTCAAGCCGGGCGGCTTATTTTACACCTTGATGCGCTCGCCCGAGGGGCAGGAGTTTTCCAACAGGGGTTGCATCCTGGAAGTGGTCGAGAACGAGCGGCTGGTCATGACCGATACGTTGGGGCCGGGATGGAGACCGATGGCAGGCGGGTTTTTTACAGCGTTGGTATTGCTGGAGCCACACGGCGCGGCCGGCACGAAATATACGGCAATTGCAAAACACGCGGACGAAGCCGCGCGGAAAAAGCACGAGGATATGGGCTTTCACACCGGCTGGGGTAAGGCGCTGGATCAACTGGTGGCCCTGGTAAAGTCGGGTTGATACAGATTAGCCGTACACCAAAAAAAACCGGACGCGATGCGCCCGGTTTTTGGTAATGCGAGCGATGTGACGCGGTTACGCGTTCTGCTTTTCAGTGTCAGCGTCAGCGACGACGGGCTGCGCAACGATCGGAGGCAGCGCTGGGTAACCTGTATCGCGACGGCGCGCCTGGGGTGGTTGGAACGCGCGACGAGCGTGCACTTCACAGTATGGCAGCCCAGTAACCTTGCCCTTGCCGCAGAAGTGGAAGTCGGTTTGCTGGGGATCGCCGATTGGCCAACGGCAGCAGTTCTCGGTCAAGGTCGTGATGTACTTGCGTTCTTTCTCGGGAATGACCAGCTCTTCGATCGGCGCGGTGACGCTGTCGGTGTCGCCCTGGTATAGGGCACGGAAGGCGCTGTTGCCGGTCTGGGCGAAGCGCGGCTTGGCGACAGCCAGGCGTTTTTGTGTGACGGCGGCGGCGGGTCGGCGGGGGCGGTGCGATTTTTGACGGCTGGTGGTCGCTCGTCCCGATAGGCCGAGGCGATGGACCTTGCCGATGACAGCGTTGCGGGTGACGCCGCCTAGGCGGCCGGCAATCTGGCTGGCCGACAGGCCTTCTTGCCAAAGCTTCTTGAGGCTTTCGACGCGGTCGTCGGTCCAGGAGATCAAGGCATCTGGTTGCATAGTCGTTCTCCAGTGTCCGCCGTGAGCGCGGACATCAAAATTCCCGGACCATCCCAAAACGACAGCAAAAGGCGCAGAAAATCGGCGCTCAAAACGCTGCGATCCAAAGATGATCGTGGACACTCAAAGATTTAACGGGACGCAAACGCGACGTGAAACAGGCACGTCAGGAGACAACACTGCGCAATACATTGGCGCGGTCACGCGGCGGAGCACGAATACATACTAAGGATCGCAAGAACTCGCGAAATTGCATGCTCGACTGGTTAAATGCATACACCCGCAGGAGTCATGGGCTCAAGAGTCGAGCGAATCTTTACTCGATGTTGACATGTGTAGCGTGTCCGATTCGCAACAATCGAGTCCGGATGCGGGCCTCAAAATAGCCTGTTGAGGCTTTTGCAACGTGTTTTGATCGGCGCATGCCGCGCGTCTATGCCGCTGTAAAGGCTTGCGGCTGTAGTTTTATTTCGCGGGTTGCCCAAGCGGCCGGCGAGGAAGCCGGCGGGCGCGAAGGGTGATGTTTAAATTGACAGGGGGGGTGCGTTCGCCTGATATTGGCAACCATGATGACGACTTGCGCCCTCGGTTTGCGACGTCGACGTTTGTCAGTGGAAACGCGGCAGCGACGATGAACCTGTGTTTGTCTGGGTTCTCCGTGCATGCCGCGTGAAAACGCGGCATTATTTTTTTCGGCTATGGTCGCCAGCCAGAGAAGGTCGTCATCCCATGTCTAAATCCAGCACTGAGTCCACATCTGTTAGAGGCGCATCGGTCAAAGCGGTTGCCGTGCCGGCCGGCACATCCGTGGCCGCCACGCACGTCATGCCAACGTATGCACGACAGGACGTTGTGTTCGAGCGTGGCGAAGGTGTCTGGCTGATCGCTGCAAATGGTGACCGCTATTTGGATTTCGCGTCGGGGGTTGCCGTCAACGCGCTTGGCCATGCGCATCCGAAGCTCATCGCCGCGTTGACGGAGCAGGCCGGCAAACTTTGGCACACGTCCAATCTCTACCGCGTGGCGGGGCAGGAAAAGCTCTCGGAGCGGCTGTGTAAGGCCGCACCGTTCGCCGACAAGGTTTTCTTTTGCAATTCGGGCGCTGAAGCGTGCGAGGGCGCGATCAAGACGGCGCGGCGCTATCACTTCGCCAACGGGCATCCGGAGCGGACGCGCATCATCACGTTCAAGGGCGCGTTCCATGGACGGACGCTGGCGACGATCGCGGCGGCGGGCAATGAAAAATATCTCGAAGGGTTCGGCGAGCCGGCACCGGGGTTCGACGTGCTGCCGTTCGGCGATCACGAGGCGCTGCGTAAGGCGATCGGTCCTGAGACGGCTGCGATCATGGTCGAGCCGGTGCAGGGAGAGGGCGGTATACGGCCAGTGCCAGTGCAATGCCTGAAGGGCTTGCGCGAGCTGTGCGACAGCCATGGCATTCTGCTGATCTTCGATGAAGTGCAGTGTGGCGTCGGACGTACGGGCAAGCTGTTCGCGTACGAATGGGCCGGTATCTCGCCGGACATCATGGCGATTGCCAAAGGCATCGGCGACGGCTTTCCTGTCGGCGCGTTTCTGGCATCGGCGGAAGCGGCGAAGGGCATGGTGCCGGGCACACACGGTTCGACGTTCGGCGGCAATCCGTTGGCGATGGCGGTCGGCAATGCGGTGCTCGATGAAGTGCTGGCACACGGGTTTCTCGATCACGTCCAGCAAATGGCTTTGCGGTTCAAACAGCAACTGGCTGCCCTCAAGGACGAGTATCCCGAGTTGATCGAGGAAGTGCGGGGGGCGGGCCTTTTGACGGGGGTGCGGTTCAAGGCGTCGACGCCTGCAGGCGATGTCGTGAAAGCTTGTCTGGCCGAAAAGTTTCTGACCGTTGGGGCCGGCGACAATGTGGTACGCGTGATGCCGGCACTGAACATCACCGAGACCGAAATCGGCGAGGCGGTGGCCCGTTTTTCGAGGGCTTTGAAACGCCTTACGGCAGAGCAGACCAAAGCCAAAGCAAGCGGCTGAGGCACCTGATAACGGGTCCCTCCCGCGCAATGCGGGGGAGGAACCGCCTATTGTTTGTTTCCGGACTGATCCCATGCAGCTCAAGACTTTGCCGTCGACCGTGGCACCACGGCATTTCATCGATCTCAGCGCGCTGGATGGGCGAACGTTGCGCCGCATCGTCGACATGGCGCATGCCATGAAGGCGGCCGGACGCAGGCCGCCAAAAGACCTGACGCCGGTCGATGTCGGTGAAAAAATTCTGATCATGATCTTCGAGAAGCCATCGACGCGGACGCGGGTGTCGTTCGACGTGGCGATGCGCCAGTTGGGCGGGCAGACGATCGGGCTCAACGACAAAGACACACAATTGGGTCGCGGCGAGCCGCTGTCGGATACCGCCAAGGTGCTGTCGCGCTATGGTGACGCCATGATGCTGCGCGTCAACGCACACGCGACGCTGACGGAACTTGCAGCACACGCGACGATCCCGGTGATTAATGGCCTCTCGGAGCTTTCGCACCCCTGCCAGATCGTGGCCGACGTGATGACGTTCGAGGAAGCGCGCGGGTCGATCACGGGGGCCACCGTTGCGTGGGCCGGCGATGGCAACAACGTCGCGGCGTCGTGGATCCATGCGGCAACGCGGTTGGATTTCCGGTTGCGGCTGGCATGCCCGCCGCAACTCAACCCGGAGCGGGCGGTGCTCGAATGGGCCAAGGCCGAGGGTGGGAAAATCGAGCTCACCGACGACGCGAATGCGGCGGTTGCCGGTGCCGATTGCGTGGTGACGGACACGTGGGTGTCGATGGGGCAGGCTGATGCCGCAAAGCGTAAGCAGTTGTTGGGGCCCTATGCCGTCGACGAGCGGCTGATGAGGCGGGCAAAGAGAGATGCGATTTTCATGCACTGTCTGCCCGCCTATCGCGGACACGAAGTGGCGGCCACGGTGATCGATGGCCCGCAATCGGTGGTGTTCGACGAAGCGGAAAACCGGCTGCACGCGCAGAAGGCCATCCTGGCGTGGTGTCTGGGCGTGGGGTGATGCAGGCGCGGGGCGGGCGCTGATCTTTGCTGGACCTCCGATGAAATCCAGCACTTGGCGCAACAGTCAGATTATGTCGGCCATGTAGTACTTGTCATGGAGGCTGCACAATGCAACGCGCCATTCCAGCCGCTTTCCGTTGATGCAAAACATCACGCGGTCCAAAAGAAGCAGCGGGTCGCCGACTTTGATACCAAGTGCCTCGGCCACGATACCGCTGGCCGCTGCTATGCTCACCCGCTCCTCCGCTTTGCCAGCCAGCATATTGTGGCGGCGCGCACCTATCGCGGCGACGCGTGGATTCGAAAAATCGGCCTCGACCAAAAGCGGCATTTGTCGTTGCGAAATCACGACGGTCTCGTACATGAAGCGACGACCGTGGAGTTCACGAATTCGAGTGGCTCTAAATACTCGATCTTGTTCTCCGAGACCCAACCAGCGCCGCTCGTCCACGGTGGCAACATCCACAACCACGTCACAAGTCGCAACAAGGCCGCAAACGCGCTGGCCATTGCCGATTCTCAAATTTGAGAAGCGCATTGAGAGCGCCTCGGAGCTGTGATCAGCAATGAAGGTGCCGCGTCCCTGCTTGCGCGTAACAAGTCCTTCGGCTTCCAAGGTGTCAAGCGCCTTCCTGACCGTGCCGACACTGCAACCCAGGGAATCGGCAAGGTCCGTTTCGCTGTCGATTGGTCGGTCGGCCTGCCACTCTCCTGAAGCGATAAGCTCGACGAAATGATCCCGAATTTGTTCATATAAATGGCGATTTGCAAATTGCGGTTTGGTCTTAATCGACGATTTGAGCATTGGTGTTGCCTTGCGACAGCCCCCTTTTTCAGTACCAGCAATTGAGAGCCTGCGCCAAAAAAGTTAACAACGTCTCAAGCATCAGCAAATTTCATAAACATCTCCACTATTGGACATCGAACAGAGTACGCCGGGGAGTGAATAGTCATCGTTATAAATAGATTATATCATAATAATAAGTGCCATGTTTATTTCTTGAATTATTCAAAAATAGCGACGCGTGCAATTATTTTTAAAGAAATCCGGCAATAGATTGCGTGATCGCCATTGAACGGAGTTAGAAAATGTTTAGCGCAAGCGGTATTAGAAATAACGGTGGGTCGCGCAAGAACAGGAATTGCACCGTTGCTCTTGCCGAAGTGATTAAGCGTCGGGAAAAAACATGCGAACTGAGGCGCGTCGTCGATGCCGCGATCGGCGACCCGCCAGATGCGCC